>JAFGBL010000022.1 GCA_016933115.1 Bacteroidales bacterium
CAGTTCCTGTAGTTGTTGATGCCTTTCTGAAAGGATTTAATGGTTTTGATCCGGACCTGGCATTTGAAGCCGTCACTACCTCAGCAACCCTGCCTGCCCAGAATGGTGTGCCATACATCCTGGATCGGGGTTTTATACCCTGCGACAGTGTCCGCGAAGCTACATCCATTGCCATGGAATATGCTGTTGACGACGATTGTATAGCTTTAATGGCTGATAAATTAAATAAAACCGAAGAATATAAAATCTTCGCTGAGCATGCTGGTTATTACAAAACCTATTTTGATAAATCCATTCATTTTATCCGGCCGAAAATGGCAGATGGTTCGTGGAGGACACCTTACGGTCCGTTTACATCGGTTCATATGGTTGGAGATTTTACAGAAGGTAACGGCTGGCAGTATACTTTTTTTGCACCACATGACCCGGAAGGATTAATTGAATTATTTGGCGGGGATGAGGCTTTTACAGCAAAACTTGACTCCTTTTTTATTGTTGAAGGAGATATGGGAGAACAGGCATCGGCTGATATTACGGGGCTGATTGGAATGTATGCACACGGAAACGAACCAAGTCACCATATTGCCTATTTATATGCTTTTGCCGGGCAACAATGGAAAACAGCTCAAAAGGTTCGTTATATTATGGAACAATTTTATACTTCCGATATGGATGGGCTGATTGGCAACGAAGATTGCGGCCAGATGTCGGCATGGTATGTAATGTCCTCCCTTGGATTTTACCCCGTCCACCCTGCAAACGGCGTATATGTTTTCGGTAGTCCGCTGTTGGACAAAGCAATAATAAATTTTCGCGATGGAAAATCATTTACAATTGAATCCATAGATAACAGTAAAGAGAATATTTATATTCAGACCGTTGAACTTAACGAGGAAAAATACAATAAATCTTTTATTACTTTTTCCGATATTACAAAAGGTGGATCCCTGAAGTTTTATATGGGGCCGGAGCCGAATTATGAATTTGGGGCTGATAAATCAGAACGACCTGTTTCAGGTATTTAACCATCTCGCACTTAGCTGAAAACTGTCCCCCCCCTACAAAAAATGCGACCTTTTTATGCTGTAATCAAATCTATAATATTCTAAATTGAATTATAGAAGATCACTATAAACCACCTCATTATCTTAAAATAGAAATAGTTATTACAGTTTAATCAGCCAAAACAGTTATATTAAAATGAAATTCCTAATGTAATCTGGATTTATTGTCTAAATCAAATAATTGCGATGAAGATCAATTTGGTTTTACCAACCATAAAATCCAATTATCATCTTTCATAATTTTTGTTTTTACTTTCGATTTTTTTCGTTTATTTTTGAAAATCGAATTAACGTAAAAATATGCTTGCAAATCAAAGAAGAGATAAGATCCTAGAATTGCTCAGGGAAGACGGCTCAGCCAAAGTAATCAAGCTTGCCAAAATATTCAGAGTTTCAGAAGTTACCATTCGCCAGGATCTGGAAAAATTGGAAAAAGACGGTTATATAAAACGGGAACATGGAGGTGCATTCCTGAAAAATGTGGAAGACTATGTTAAATCTTTTACCCTTGCCAATCAGGATAATATCGAAAAAAAACAACTCATCGGGAAGTTAGCAGCCAACCTTATAAAACCAAGTGAGACTGTTATTCTTGATTCAGGTTCCACCACAACTGAAATAGCAAAAAATTTAATCGGAAGGACAGGTATTACAGTAATAACCAATGCCCTGAACATTGCCCTGATGCTGGGAGCCGAACCCGGGATAGAAGTTATTGTGACCGGGGGAGAATTCAAACCACCTACCCTTTCTTTAACAGGCCAGAAAGCAGCTTCGTTTTTCGAGGACATTAATGTACATAAGTTGTTTTTAGCTACTGCCGGGATCTCTTTGCGCTCAGGGCTCACTTATCCAAGTATCAGTGATATAGTGGTAAAAAAAGCAATGATTGATGCTGCTGATGTAACTTATCTTGTTGCTGATTCCACAAAAATCGGAAAAAATGCTTTTGCCAGCCTGGGAGCATTATCACTAATCGATTATATCATTACCGACGCGGATATCGATCCGAAACATATGAAGCTGTTTAAAGACAATGACATAGAACTTATCATAGCAGAAAAATAATCAATCTATTAATTATTCAAATCATGAAAAACGTTCTGATTCTTTTAGCAATTTTGACTATTATACCCTTTCTGACGGCTTCAGCCCGATCAAATCAAAAACACAGGGTAATTATATTAACCGATATCGAAAACGAACCGGATGATACTCAATCATTGATCCGGCTTCTTTTATATTCAAATGAAATTGATATTAAAGGAATTGTTGCAACAACTTCCTGCTGGCATCAGAATATGGTTAATCCTGAATCGATAAAAAAAGTAATTAATGCTTATGGGAAAGTACATCCGAACCTACTAAAACACGAAGCAGGATTCCCGGACGAAAAAATCTTATTGGCATTGGTAAAACAGGGATTACCAAAATACGGGATGACAGGTGTTGGCGAGGGAATGGATTCAGAAGGGTCGGACTGGTTAATAAAAGTATTGGAAGAAGACGATGACCGACCGCTATGGATTCCCACATGGGGAGGAGTCAATACCCTGGCGCAGGCACTGTATAAAATTGATAAAACAAAAAGTAAAAAGGAAGCAAATCGTTTAATTTCCAAACTGAGGGTTTATACCATTTCCGATCAGGACGACAGCGGAATCTGGATCAGGAATAACTTTCCCGGCCTGTTTTATATTGTCAGCCCGGGGGATAATTATGGAGATGCTACCTGGACCGGTATTAATTCAGTCGTTCAGGGAATTGACAACGAAAAAATAAGTACAAAATGGCTCGTTCAGAATATTCAGCAGGACCATGGACCACTGGGCGCATCCTATCCGGATGTGGCATGGGGAATGGAAGGGGACACTCCTTCGTTTTTATCTTTAATCCCCAATGGCCTGAATAATCCGGAACATCCGGACTGGGGTGGCTGGGGTGGCCGCTATGAACTTTATTTGCCTGATTTTTCAAAAACCAGGAAAGGCGGATCCGTTGTAGAAATTGCCCCTGAAACCAGGAAAATCTGGACCAATGCCATTGATTCACTGATCAAATATATACCGAGTGATTACGGCAGAGCGGTTCAACCGGACAAAAAATCATTCAAAGGATTTAAAGAAACTTTATGGCGATGGCGTGACGAATTCCAGAATGATTTTGCAGCCCGCATGGACTGGTGCACCTTAAGTTACGAAGAAGCCAATCATCCTCCTGTCCCCGTATTAAGCCATCCTGAACAATTTAATGTAAAATCAGGGGAATGGATTAACCTGGATGCCTTCGATTCCTATGATCCTGATGGAGATAGTTTTAGTTTTCTTTGGTTCAATTATCCCGAAGCCGGAACGTATAATAAATTAATTCCGGTCAATGGAGCAGAGAATGTCCACAACGCAGGATTTACTGCCCCGGAAGTAGATGAGGAAAAAACAGCACATTTTATATTGAAATTAACCGATAAAGGGACTCCTGCTTTGTCGAGGTATAAAAGAATCATTGTGACTATTTTACCGAAATAAAAATGGCACCGGAAAAATCCGATTAAAAAAATAAGATACAATTCAGGTTTATGGATTCCACTGAAAGAAACAAAAAATATATCATTGCAATCGACCAAAGCACCTCTGCGTCCAAAATAATGTTGTTCAGCCAGAAAGCTGAATTGGTATACCGGCTTAGTTATCCGCATAAACAGTTTTATCCGCAGGACGGATTTGTGGAACATGATGCCGTTGAAATTTTCACCAATGTTATCAAAGGATTGGAGCAAATTGTTTCTGAAACAAAAATACCTCTCAGCGAAATTGCAGGTATTTCTATAACCAACCAACGGGAAACCGCTTTGATATGGGATAAAACCACCGGAATTCCTGTAGCCAATGCAGCCGTATGGCAATGCCAGCGTGGGGCAGATTTTTGTGCTGAACTTCGAAACAAAAACATGTCGGGTTTAATCAAGGAAAAAACAGGATTAGTTATTGATCCGTATTTTTCTGCCAGTAAACTGAAGTGGATGATCGACCATATTCCCGGTGTAAAAGAAAAAGCTGACAAGGAAGAGTTATTATTAGGAACAATAGACAGCTGGCTTCTATGGAAATTAACAAATGGTAAAGTTCATGCAACGGATTATACGAATGCCAGCAGAACCATGCTTTTTAATATCCATACCCTGGAATGGGATCATGAACTGGCTGAAATGTTTGGCTTACCTGAATCAATGTTTCCTGAAGTCAGATACAGCGATGAAATATTCGGGTATACAAATCCGAACGTAGTTTTTGAAACTGAATTACCAATTGCCGGACTGATCGGTGATTCCCACGGTGCCTTATTCGGACAAACCTGTTTTGAACCCGGTACCGGAAAAGGAACCTATGGAACAGGATCATCGGTAATGATGAACATTGGAAATGAAGTTTTAAATCCTCCTAAAGGTTTGGTTACTTCAATTGGTTTTAGTTGCAACAATCAAATTAGCTATGTTTTCGAGGGTAATATTCATTGTACAGGGGATACCTTAAATTGGTTAAAGGAAATAGGACTAGTTTCTGATCCCACTGAAACAGAAGATTTAGCTATATCAGTAGAAGATAACAACGGTGTTTATTTTGTTCCTGCATTTGTAGGATTAGGTGCCCCATACTGGGATAACCAGTCCCGTGCAACTCTCTCGGGGATGCCAAGAAATACAACAAAAGCCCATATCGTAAGGGCAGCACTTGAAAGTATTGCATATCAGGTGAAAGATCTGGTCGACCTAATGGGAAGCCAGGGAGACATCAGACTAAAACAACTGAATGTAGATGGTGGACCAACCCGAAATGACTTTTTAATGCAATTTCAGGCTGATATGATTCAAGGGAAGGTTATTTGTTCAAAAATTGAAGAATTTTCAGCTCTTGGAGCAACATTTCTCGCTGGTTTAGCATTCGGAGTATGGAAAAATATGGGAGAACTAAAAACATTAAAAGTTATTGATCGTGAATTCATATCTGAAATGGAAATTGATGAAGTGAATAAGCTAAATAAGGGTTGGAATAAGGCAGTAGAACGAGCAAGATTAATTTAGCAAGTGAAACATTTAAATTACATATTATTATTAATGATCGTTCTGTTTTACTCATGTGATGATGATAAAAACAGAACCATAAAAATTATGCCTGTTGGGAATTCAATTACAGCAGGAGAGCATTATGGTTTTCCGGATATTGAAGAAAGGACAGGTTATAGAAAAGCTTTATATGAATTGCTAATAAAAGAAAAATTTTCAGTTGATTTTGTTGGTAGTACCTCTCATGGTAAAAAAGAAAATGATAATAATTGGTACGACTGGAATAGCGAGTCATATCCCGGTTGGAAAATTGAATCAATTGCTGATACAGTTTTAAAAACATTGCCAGTATACAAGCCTGATATCCTTTTGATGCATGTTGGTACCAATGGCCGAAACTGGGAAGAAAAACCATTGCAACTTGAACAGTTCCTCGATGGAATAAATAATTTCTCTATTCAGAACAAACATAATATAACTGTATTTCTGGCTTTAATTCTTGATTTTTTTGAAGGCAATCCTGAAGTATCATACTATAATGAAGCGGTTAAGGATATGATCGCAAATAGAAGAAATGATTCCATAAAAATCATTTTGGTAGATATGGAAAAGGGTGCAGGATTCGATTATTCTGACAATGATCCTGATCCATCATCCGAATATACCGGTGGAGACATGTGGGGAAGAAAATTTCCTGGTGTTGAATATGATTTTGCACACCCCAATGAAAAAGGAAACAAAAAAATGGCAAAAAAATGGTTTGAAGAATTAAAACCATTTCTCAAAGAATATAAAAGATAGAGAAATAAAATAATTAGAAAAAACATTATGCGAAAACTAAAAGTTTCATTTGGAGTAATCATTGCAACGCGGAACATCTTTAATTCCCAGCTTGCAGTAGATGCACGTAAAAAAGTACTTGACAAGCTTGATTCAATGGGCTTCGAATATATCATCCTTCCATCGGAAGAAACTCCTACAGGAAGTATCGAAGGTTATGAAGATGCAAAAAAATGTGCTGCCTATTTTAAAAAGAATGCAGAAAAGATCGATGGGATCATTGTGGTTTTGCCAAACTTTGGCGATGAACTGGGTGTGGTCAATACCATTAAAATGGCTGAATTAAATGTTCCGGTATTAGTTCAGGCCTGCGACGACGACAACGATAAAGTAGATGTTAAAAACCGCCGCGATGCATTCTGCGGAAAACTTTCGGTTTGCAACAACCTGTACCAGTATGGAATTAAATTTACGGATACTACTTATCATACATACAGCCTCGACAGCAAAGAATTCACAACAGATTTGCACAGATTTGCAGCGGTCTGCCGCGTTGTGAAAGGCATGAAAGGATTGCGTGTGGGGGCTATCGGCACACGCCCAATTGGCTTTCAAACCATGCGGTTCAGTGAAAAAATATTGCAAAAAAGCGATATAACAGTAGTTCCTGTTGATATATCAGAAATTCTTGCTGCAGCTGAAAAAATCGATGATAATGCACCCGAGGTGATTGAAAAAGTAAACGACATTCAGGACTACGGAACCTGTAATATTTTGCACAAAGGACAAATTTCAAGACAAGCACGTTTTGGATTGGCTGTGGAAAATTGGATAAAAGACAATAATTGTGATATTTCAGCATTGCAATGCTGGGAGTCAATCGAGAAAAATTATGGTTGTGCAGCCTGTGTAACCATGAGTATGATGGGTGAAAAGCTGATGCCTTCAGCCTGTGAAGTAGATGTGGCAGGTACAATCGGTATGTATGCACTGGCATTAGCTGCGCAGAAACCGTCAGCTTTACTCGATTGGAATAATAACTTTGGTGAGGACCGCAACAAAGTTGTTTGTACACACTGCAGCAATTACCCGAAAACATTCTTTGAAAATGAAATTGAGATCGGAAGCCTTGACATTTTGGGGACTGTGCTTGGGCAGGAAGATACCTTTGGTGCAATAAAAGGGAAAGTTGCACCGGGTAAGATGACGTATTTCCGGATTTCAACTGATGATACCAAAGGAATCATTAAATCATACCTGGGAGAAGGACAAATCACCAATGATCCTTACGGCATGGATGGAGGAATAGCAGTTTGCGAAATACCCAATCTTCAGAACCTTATGAAATACATGTGTAAAAACGGGTTTGAACACCATGTAGGAATGGTTCGCGGCCATGTCGCCGATATTTTGAAAGAAGCCATTGGAAATTATTTAGGATGGGATTTACACCTACATGGGTAGTGAGAAATTAGTAGTGAATATTAAGATTTAATATGCAAAATGGATAAATACACCGATCTGGAACTCCAGATAAAATCCATAAAATACCGAAAGGCACTTTTAAAATACATCAAGATTGCAAAGGCCGGGCACACTGGAGGGAGCCTTTCCTGCACCGACATTCTAAACGTTTTATATAACAACGTTTTAAATGTTTCGCCAGAAAATTTTAAAGATAATAACCGCGACCGTTTTATTCAAAGCAAAGGACATTCTGTTGAAGCTTTGTACGTAGTTTTGGCAGAACAAGGTTTTTACCCTGAAA
>JAFGBL010000136.1 GCA_016933115.1 Bacteroidales bacterium
CACAGTTTTGCATAAAAGTAAACAGTTAGCTTTGTTTTAAGATACCCCGCTGCTCTGCGGCGGGGTAGTTCATTCCAATTTATGAACCACCAGCCCGCTTCTCAATTTGGGTTCAAACCAGGTAGTTTTAGGAGGCATAATATTACCGGTGTCGGCAATATCGATCAATTGTTTCATCGAAACAGGGTAAAGGGCAAATGCAACTTTCATTTCACCGCTGTCAACCCTTTTCTTCAATTCTTCCAAACCGCGGATTCCTCCAACGAAATCGATCCTTTGTGAACGCCGTAAATCCTCAATGCCCAATAAGGGTTCCAGAACCTGGTTGGTCAGGATAGTAACATCAAGCACCCCAATGGGGTCTTTATCGTCGTACGTGTTGTCTTTAGCTGTAAGCGAATACCATCTACCATCGAGGTATATGCTGAAATTATGCAGCCGGTCGGGTTTATAAATTTCAGTACCCATATCTTTAACTGTAAAGCTTTTGTTCAGCTTTTCAATAAATTCGGAGGACTTCAATCCGTTCAGATCTTTCACAACGCGGTTGTAATCAATTATGGTCAGTTGGTCATCAGGAAAATGAACCGCAAGGAAAAAATTATACTCTTCGTTTCCGGTATGATTCGGATTGTTGTCCCGTTTTTCTTTTCCGACCAGTGCTGCAGCGGCTGTCCGATGATGGCCATCAGCAACATAGGTAAAAGGAATGCTGTCGAATAATTCCACCAGGCTTGAAATGATACCTTTATCCCTGATCACCCAAAAATGGTGACCTACACCGTCATCTGCAACAAAATCATAGACAGGAACATTGTGGAGAATAAAATACTTCACAATTTCGTCAATTTCCTTTACAGCAGGGTATGAGAAGAATACAGGCTCCAGGTTTGCATTGTTGATCCGTACGTGCTTCATCCGGTCTTCTTCTTTGTCGGGCCTGGTCAATTCATGCTTTTTGATAATATTATTCAGGTAATCATTCACATATGCGCATCCCACAATTCCATATTGTGTTTTCCCAAACATGGTTTGCCCATAGATGTAAAGGTATTCTTCCATGTCTTCGACCAACCATCCGTTTTCCTGAAATTTCAGGAAATTTTCCCTTGCTTTTTCATATACTTCGGCAGCATGAACATCGATAGCCGGATCCAAATCAATTTCCGGTTTGATGATATGCAATAAGGAATATTCATTGCCTTTAGCTTCTTCCCGTGCTTCTTCCGAGTTCAAAACGTCATAGGGTCGTGAGGCGACTTTTTTCACCAATTTGGCCGGTGGCCGTAAGCCTCTAAAAGGTTTTAAAACTGCCATTCTTTTTGTTACCTTAGATCAAATTAATATTTTTTGATATCCATACTATCTGCAGGAATTAATTCATCCTCATCATCATAATCCTTGTGATTTCCTTTGATTCGGCCCTTGCTATTCGATTTCTGAAGCGATCCGATCAATGCCCCAATCATTTTTGTCAATTCCATTAATTGAGTTCTCGATTCTTCAACCGATATATCCGTCAATAAATTCTGTGTTTGAGCTATACTTGTAACGACTACACATTCCCTGACGGAGCTTTTTGCCAGTTTCAGGTAATAAATAAACTGGCTTTTATTTCTGGATGAGCCTTCAGCAATATAAAATGCGATGGCTTGGGCCGAGGTGTTGAATCTGTTTGAGAGGTTTTGCAGGTGATCCCCTGTAAAAAGCATGGTATTATTGAATACCCAATCGATGTATTCCAATGCCTTGTGATAAACCCGTAAATCTTCAAATCGAAAAAAAGTGTTGATTTTAGTAGAATCTTGTTCCATACTAGTGTGTCTTTAAATTAATAACCTCAATAAAATAAATTAATAACTCCCGGGGTGAATTCCTTTATAAATTATATTCCTGACCCGGAATTATTAATATTTATGATTCAGTTGACTCTAAAAGTCGTGTCTCCTTTTTCGATAAAATTCACAATTTGTCTGGCAGCTGCCAAACCGGCATTTATATTTGCTTCCGAGGTTTGGGCTCCCATTTTTTTGGGAGTGAAAAAATACCTTCCTTCGTAATTTTTCACAATTTCCTCCTTACAATCGGGAACAATATCCGAAATGTATTTAAAATCTTTTCTTTCGGTGAACATTCTTAATAATCCTTCTTCATCAATTACTTCTTTACGGGCTGTATTAACCAATGTAGCTCCTGCCGGCATTTTGGAAAGCAATTCAAAATTGATCGATTTTTTGGTTTGCTCATTGGCAGGAATATGCAATGATACATACTGGCACTCCGTATAAAGGGATTCAACTGATAATACAGGTTTAGCCCCGAAATCAGCGATTTTTTCATCAGCAATGAACGGATCGAATGCAAATACTTCCATTCCAAATCCTTTTGCAATTTGACCTACCAATTGACCGACATGGCCGAAAGCATGAATACCGATTTTTTTACCCTTCAGTTCTGTACCCGACGAACCATTGAATTGATTTCTGGCCAAAAAAACCATCATACCCATTGCCAGTTCGGCAACTGCATTGGAATTTTGACCGGGTGTGTTCATGGCAACAACGTTATGCTCAGTTGCAGCTGTCAGGTCAATATTATCATAACCGGCACCTGCTCTCACAACGATTTTCAGGTTCTTACCAGCCTCAATCACCTCCCTGTCTGCCTTGTCACTCCTGATGATCATGGCATCTACATCCGCAACGGCTTTGATCAATTCGGAAGGATCGGTGTATTTTTCAAGTAATTTCAGCTCAAATCCGGCATTATCAAAAATTTCCCTAATTCCTTTTATGGCGACCGGTGCGAAAGGTTTTTCAGTTGCTACGAGTACTTTGGTCATTTTACTTAAGTTTTAAAGGTTAAGAAATAAAAAAAAATCAAGCTTTGGTTTTTTCGAATTCCTGCATGGTTTCAATCAGGGCCAATACGCTTTCTTTAGGTAATGCATTGTAGGTAGATGCCCTGAAACCCCCAACCGAGCGGTGGCCTTTAATTCCGATCATACCTTTGGATGCGGCAAATTTCTGGAAATCTTCCTCCAGATGTTTGTATTCTTCGTTCATAACAAAACAAATGTTCATTAAAGAACGATCTTCCTTAGCAACAGTTCCTTTGAATAACTTGTTCCTGTCAATCTCGTTATAAAGCAAATTGGCCTTTTCGATATTTCGTTTTTCCATAGCCGGAATGCCACCATTATCCTTTAGCCATTTCAGGGTTTGTAATGCAGCATAAACCGGGAGGCAGGGAGGTGTGTTGAACATTGATTCCTTGTCGATGTGAGTTTGGTATTTTAACATGGTAGGAATGGCTCTTTCAACTTTACCCAGAACATCATGTTTTACAATGGCAAATGTAACTCCGGCAGGAGCAAGGTTTTTCTGCGCTCCGCCATAGATAATTGCATATTTTGAAACATCAACAGGGCGGCTGAATATATCGGATGACATATCGGCAACCAAAGGAACCGGGCTATCCATGTCAGTCCTGATCTCGGTGCCATAAATGGTGTTGTTGGTTGTAATGTGGAAGTAATCGGAATCCTTTGGAATAGAATAATTCTTTGGGATATAGCTGAAATTCTTATCCTCGGAACTAGCTACAACATTTACTTCACCGAAAAGTCTGGCTTCCTTGATCGCTTTCGTAGCCCATTCACCGGTATTAAGATACGCTGCTTTTTTATTCAGCAGGTTGAAAGGAACCATGGCAAATTGCAGGCTGGCTCCACCACCCAGGAAAACTACCGAATATCCGTCCGGTATGTTCAGCAATTCTTTGAACAGCGCCTGGGCTTCATCCATAACTGCAACAAATTCCTTACTCCGGTGCGAAATCTCCATAACAGATAGACCGGTGCCGTTAAAGTCAATTACGGACTGGGCGGTATTTTTGATAGTAAATTCGGGCAGTATAGAAGGCCCGGCGTAAAAATTATGTTTTTTCATTTTAATTGATTTATTGTAAAAATAATTGATTTACCTCGTATATTTGATTTCGAGCAAAAATATAATAATCTTGTGAAAACAATAACAATTCCGTTAAATTTTTTAGGATATTCCTTATTTGGAAAACTTCTAAAATCAATAAATAGCTAATTTTGAAAAAATTTGATTAGGCTATGGGTATTTCACTTCATCGAAGGATTTTGGCATTCAGTAAGTTAGGGGCATATTTTAGAAATTTTAAAGAAGCTTCAGATGTAAATTCAACCCATGAATTAAATGATCTTATTTCATCCCTTGTTAATTTCAATCCATGGTTTACCCGATCAAATGTCACTATTGCTCTTGAATCACTTGGGTTAATGCTGGATGAATCAAAACTGATTACTTGGATCAAACCATATGAACAAAAAATTGCTCAGCAGGAGGATATTAAAAGGGTTGGCGTTGTGATGGCCGGGAATATACCGCTCGTCGGATTTCATGACTTCATTACTGTTTTAATGTCAGGCCATAAAGTCATCTGTAAACTGTCGTCGGATGACGATAGGCTGTTGCCGGCTATTATCCGAATACTGGTAAAAATTGAACCTGATTTTAAAAATTATATTGAGATATCAGACCAAAAGCTTCAAAATTTCGATGCTGTGATCGCAACGGGAAGCAATAATACATCGCGCTATTTCGAATATTATTTTGGAAAATATCCCCACATCATCCGTAAGAACAGGAACGGCATTGCGATTCTTCAGGGTAATGAAACAGATAGAGAGATTGAATTGATGGGAGAGGACATTTTTAATTATTTTGGAATGGGTTGCCGGAGCCTTGCAAAGGTATTTGTTCCCAGGGAATACGATTTTGAAAAGCTTTTTAAAAATATTGAAAAATTTAGTTATGTGCGTGATCATAGCAAATACATGAACAATTACGATTACTATAAATCTATTTTCCTGATCAACGGTCTGAAACATTTTGATAATTGGTTTCTATTGGTTAAAGAGGATGTTGCCTATGCTTCACCACCGTCGGTATTATATTTTGAATCCTATACGGATTTGGAATCGGTAAGGAACAGATTTGGGTATGATGCTGACCAAATACAATGTGTTGTTGGTACAACAGGTAAAATTCCAGGTGAAATTCCATTTGGAAAGTCTCAGCAACCGGAATTGTGGGATTATGCCGATAATGTGGATACCATGCAATTTCTGGCGACGTTAAATTAAAAAATCCCGGACTTGGAAATCCGGGATTAAATTATAAGTATAGATCAAATTATCAATTTATTTCATCTTTACCAGCTTCCTGGTAACCGAATATTTCCCTTCGAATGTGATTTGCAGATAGTAGAACCCGTCATCCAATGATTGAGTGGGCACCTGCAGGATATTATCACCCGGTTTCAATAAAATTTCTGTCTGGTTCATTTGCTGGCCGGTGATCCCGAACAATCTCAGATCAACCTTTTGGATTTCTTCTGACACCAGGCTAATATTTGCATTTTGGCTTACCGGATTTGGATAAACACCACCAAGAAAACGTACATATTGCGGTAAACCCTCCTGAACGGAAAGGGTAACCATTTGATCATGGACAACAAAGGTGATGTTCTCATGAACCGGATTTTCCTCATCGAGCGTTATGGAAGCCGGTAAAGCATGAATTCCGGTTATTTCGACCAGTAAACCATAGGTTCCCATACTGAGATTGCTGAAAGTAAATTGGCCTGTTTCATCTGTGAAAATTATTCCGACGATTTCATCACTTTCATTCAATAACAATAATTCTACCCCCGAAGCAACTGTGACTTCCTTGTTCGCATAAGTAACCATACCGGAAATAGCACCGTTTCCTCCATATGTCTGATTTACCGGTAGCAAGCTAATATCTGCATCCCAGTTGTTGTTCTGCAAATCGATAGCGGAGGCTTCTGCCCAATTGTAAACATCGCCAAAGTAGGTCGGTACAAAGTTTCCGAAATGAGCTGAATTGGGGCTTAATTCGCTTTTTACTATATAGCTGCTGCTTTCAATCTGGAAAAAGTCATAATAACCATACTGGCTGATAAAACTGGCATTAACATCAACAATTTGGTCACCTTCCAGTTGATAAGCATAAGCAAAACCTTCGTCAATGGGCACGTAGTCAGCAAATACAGTTCCTCCCAGGTTATAAAATTCCGGCACATCGATGATGATCTCTTCGCAATAGGTATCGAAACAATAGCTGCATGCGCTAATTACTGTAAGGCACACATTATAGGTGCCTTCATCCTGGTAGGTATGAATTACATTTTGTCCGGCTGCTGTTGAACCATCACCAAAATCCCATTGCCACTCGCTGATGATCCCTGACGAATTGTCGAAGAAATAAACGGTTTTTTGGTTCGCGGAATCGGCCATGTAATAGAAGTTGGCCATACAGGGAGGGCAACCCACTGTTACCGGTTCACAATAAGTGTCATAGCAAATAGCTGGTTCACTAAATACAGTCAGACAAACATTAAAAGTATCATCTGCATTAAAAGTATGTGTTGGTGAGGGTTCGTTAGATGTTGTTCCATCCCCGAACTCCCATGACCAATTGGTGATATTCCCGACAGAGAGATCAAAAAAGTGAACCGTATAAGGATTGATGGAATCAACAACATAAGTGAAATTGGCAATGCAAGAATTCCCCTGACCGACAATAATTTCTTCACAATAGGTATCGTAACACCAGTTTCCATTGAGCGAATCTCCGCCCATGATGGTAAGGCATACATTGTATGATCCCGGTTCATAAAAAATATGTGAAGGATTTTGTTCGGTTGATGTACTGTTGTCGCCAAATACCCAATACCAACTATCGATTTGGCCGATGGAAAGGTCGGTAAACTGAACCAGATATCCGTTATTGGCGCTGTCGACACTGTAAGTGAAGTTGGCAACGCAGGATGTGTTTTGACCTATGAAAATTTCTTCGCAATGGGTATCATTGCAGGTAATCATACCCAGGGAATCACCGCCCATAATGGTGAGGCAGACATAATATAACCCCGGATTATCATATTGGTGTGCCGGATTTTGTTCAGTTGAGGAAGATCCGTCGCCAAAATCCCAGAACCATTCCTCGATTTCACCAACCGAAAGGTCGGTAAACTGTACCCATGAACCTCCCGAAGGCATGGTGTCAATGGTATACGTAAATGCCGCCATACAAGAACTACCCTGGCCGACTGTGATTTCGTAACAAACCATGTCGTAACAATAATTTGGGCTCATGGTATCACCTTCTATGATGGTCAGGCAGACATTGTATGTACCCTCGCCATCAAATTGATGCAATGGATTTTGCTGGGTGGAGGTATTTCCATCCCCGAAATTCCAGAACCAGTTATCGATAGCCCCAACCGACAAATCGGTAAACTGAACTGTAAAATCACCCGTGTTTGGCGGATTTATAAGATATGTAAAATCGGCCATACAGGCATTGGTTTGACCCAGGTTTATTTCCATACAATAGGTGTCGAAGCAACTGTAGTATCCCAAAGAATCGCCACCCATAATCGTCAGGCAAACATTGTAAGTGCCTGGGAAAAAATACATATGTAACGGATTTTGTTCGGTTGAACTGCTCCCGTCCCCAAAATCCCAGGTCCAAACTTCAATTTCTCCGGTTGAGATATCAGTAAATTGCACCAGGTAGGCTCCCGATGGCGCAGAATCGGCTTCATAAGTGAAATTTGCCATGCAGGAAGGGCTTTCTGCAATAACAATTTCTATACAATACGTGTCGGAATAATTCACCGAATCTCCTGTTACTGTCAGGCAAACATTGTAAATCCCAGCCGACTGGTAAGTGCGGGATGGGTTTTGCAGCGTGGAGAAGGTGTTGTCGCCGAAGTCCCAATACCAATCGCTGACAGAACCTGTCGACTGATCAGTAAAATATGCAGTATACGGATCATCCGGGTTGATATTGAAAGTAAAATATGCCGAAACCCAGGTCGAATCCTTGGGGCCGGGATTATTAAAATCCTCTTCAAAATTTGTCAAATCGATTGCAATCAATTTTGTGTTTGAAAATCCTGAAAGTAAGATTATCATCATCAAGGTCGTAAACAGCAAGCCCTTGATTAAACTTCTTTTTGAATAAATGCTTTTCATTTAACTGATTTTTTGTGATTATTAATTTCGTTTAATAAAAGGGTAATATTATTCCACTTTCGTTGTATGATCATATCATTAAAAATTATAATACACTCCAAACCTGAGGTTTAAACCATAAGGCCTTTTCAGTTTCCCATCAGAACCTGAATACGGGCTGTTTATATAATACCTGAATTGAGGTTCGATCGCCAGGCTCCATTTTTTACCCAATCGGTAACCCATTCCTGCACCCAAAACCAGTTGCCAATTGGTAGACAGGCTGCAATTGTCCTGGTTCATCACATTGATCACCCTTACACCCGACTCATTCAGTTCAAATCCATCGCTCCTTTCATTCATCAATACTGAAAGGAGTATCCCCGATTTGAAAAACAGATACTTTTTACCCATATTGAGTTTGTATCCGGCCATTAACGGAAGCTGCAGAAATGAGCTGATTTTCCCCGATTGCATTGAACCCTGGTATTCGATGGAGTCGTAGATTTCCACATTGGATGTTACAAAATCCTTGTGCAGTTGCATATTTGTCGAGTCGAAAAAATAAACAATGGAATCGACTTTTGTGTACTTGTATTGCAATTCGTTCTGTAAGAAATTATATATGTATTTTTCATCACATGAATAACCCGCATATCCGATTCCCGTTTCAACAAACCAACCTGATTGGGACTTGTATCCCATCTGAACATCAACATGAGCCACAAACGGGGCTTTACCTGAATTTTCCCTGACATAAAATTCCGGCGAGAGTTGAAAACCAAAATAAAACCTGTCGAAGGAATTCTTGCGTATTGGAAAAGGGAAGGAGCGATTGTAATATTCTTTTCTGGGTAAAATATTTTTTGAATCCTGATTATTTGGATTAAGCCCGACAATCAGGAAAGTGACATTTTCGAATAAATTTGAATTAAATTCTATCCTTGGAGTATTATATTCAATTTTGGATTGGCTCTGTACTATTTGAATCGTAGTACTTTCATTTGATCCCACACCAACCCGGTTTTCATCGACGATTTTTTCCTGAACAGTCGGTTCTGACTCAAGTTCCTCTTCAAATTCATTGTTATCAATTATTGCAGCTTTTTGAGTTACTGAATTTTTTACTTCAAAATCTGGGGTTTTATCATCACCGGTTGTATTTTCTTCATTTTGAATTTTAAATTCGGGCTTAGTTCCCATCTGATCCGTTAGTGATTGCTTACCCTTATTGAAATCAATTTCGTTGTAAATAAAGAAAGAAGCTACAATTAAACCAAGGAAACCGAGGATATAAATTTTTCTTGACTTTAAAAAATAAGCTATTGAAAATCGCCCAATTTCCTGTTCAATACCCGACCAGACTTCCGAAGGCGGATGATGCCTGGGCAAATCGTCAACCAATTGGTTCAGATTACCCCCCGGCAATTCATGATCCATACGGGCACTGATTTGCTCCCAGTTGCCTTCATTTGGCTGGTGTTCGGGAAGATCCCAGGGATTTATATGTTGATTTAAATCACTCATTTATTACTTTCAACATGCAACAGTTTGTTGATGATCATTTGCAACCTTTTTTTTGCATGAAACAATTGAGATTTCGAAGTCCCTTCCGAAATCTGAAGCATTGATGAAACTTCCTTGTGTAAGTAACCTTCTACTTCAATCAGCAGGAACACAGTGCGAAATCCGTCCGGTAGGCTCAAAATGGCCTGTTCCAGGTATTCGCCGCTCAACGGACCGGGTATTTCAATGGCAAAGTTTTCATGATTCACGTCGTCAAGGCTGGTAAAGATTTTTTGATTTCTGATTTTACGTAAGGCCGTTCTCACCATGATGGTCTTGATCCACCGGCCCAAAGTCGATTCGCCCCTGAATTTCCTGATATCCCTGAAAACCTGCACGAAACCGTCCTGCAAAATATCATTGGCCTGTTCGTAATCGCCACAAATTCTATAGGCCGTGCTGTACATGGCCGTACAATACTTATCATACAGGTTTTTTTGTGCAGTGCGGTTGTTTTTTCTGCACCCCTCAATTATTTCTGCTTCAGATTTTTGCAAATGCAGTATTATTTATTCACTGTCAGGGTTCTAATTTACAATAACTTTCAACAATATATTAAAGGGTATTAATTTTCGAAAATGGTTGCATCGGATACCATTTTTATTTTTAGGAACTATTTAAACTGAAATTCCCGGCCCCCTTCAATTCCGGTTGAAAATTTGCTAAATTTGACATGAATTGAAAAAAAATCAATAATGATTAATAAATCCTGGAAAAGAAAGCTTTTTTACTTCTCTGTTCTTCTCAATATTATTCTGATTCTGATTATTGTTTTTTACCTCTTTAGCCGTAAAGAAAGCCTGATACAACGATATTTGTTCAACTTCAACCGGGCCCGGATCATCATGGCCGGCGATTCACACATTGCCAATGGGGATTGGAATAAATTATTGGCAAGGAGCGACGTATTAAAAGTTGCAATGGGCGGTCATACTTCGGGGCAGGTGAGGTTTTTGCTGGAGAATGCCCTGGAGAAAGTAAATGCAAAAATTTGCTTCATTCAGGCAGGAGGGAATGATTTGAGAAGCGATTGCTACAGCAGAGATATGGTGATCGGAAATATTGAACCCATGGTTTTGGTTTTAAAAGCCAGAAATATTCAACCTGTTGTCCAATCGCTGTTTTACAGGTATGATCTTCCTGAGTTAAATCAAGAAATAGATACGCTGAACATGCTGCTCAGGGAAATGACAGAAAGAAATCAAATCAAGTATCTGGATATTAACCATCAATTGAAAGAAGCAGGCCATTTTGCTGAAATCTATTATTCCGATTTATTGCACTTATCAAATAGAGGCTATAAAGCTTGGAGCGACGTAATCAATGAGTTTCTTGCTGACCAGGATCCCAAATAACAGATAATTTTACAAAATTTAATCTTTACTGAAGGGTAAGGAAGAATGATGCAGGTTAATAAGCAGGTTATTTTTTTCATCCTGTACGTACCCTAACGTATATTCAACCTTTATGACATTACCGTCAGGCGCGGTAAAGTAATAATTTCCCATAGCGATAGCATGATCATTGAAAAGCAGGAACCCAACATTTTCAAATTTAACTTCAACCCATTGCTGAAGTGCAAAGCCACCGTCTTCCGGAAATTCATGGCTGTCACCAATGAAGTAAGCTAATGCTGCTTCTTTTGTCAATCGAAATTGTTGGTCTGCTGCCCTGGTTGGTTTGAATAAAACCGGTCCTGAATGAAATGCATATAATTTTTCAACCATTTGCCGGGCCAGTGATTTGTAATCCGAGCCCTCTGCCTTTGCTTTTCCAATGGTTATGAGAGATTGGGCCCACTTCTCCTGTGCTTGTCTGATCAAATTTTCCGTAATCATTAATTTTTTTACTTAAGTTTAAACAACAACATTTTTTGATTTATCAAACGTTCGTCAAAACTATAGTAAATATCGATATCAAAATTCCTGGAAAAAGGCTCATAGGAGAGGTAAAATTTCCCTGACTCCGGCTCAGGCTCATACAATGCAATTTTGTGATTTGATTTGAACAAATAATAAGGAATCTGAAACGCAGTAAGCGGAGGAATGGTGATTTCTGCCTGGTAAATTGGATTGCCCGCAAGTGAAATATCCGGGTAATAAGTCAAAGGATAGCCCGTGTAGTAAACCGGTGCATCCTTTGATATAGCAATGATTCGCTCGACATGTTCGATATACTCCGAAGCCCTGGAATGTTGATGCAAATAAGGTAACACGACAATGTTAAATCCTATCCTTGTAACGATGATAAACAATATGAACAAATAGATAAATTCTTGTTTTAACCGGAAAAAGAGAAATATGATTGATCCTAGCCCAAAAGAAATAAGGATGGAAATCAAAATCGGGCTTGTTAAATTCCTGGTAAGTTCAGGGATAAATTGGAACCCAATAAAAAATAACAATATCAAAAACATGATCCCTCCAAAAATCCAGCGAATCCATTTTTCTTTCAGCGGTTCCAATTTCCTGAATTGCTGGAAAAAATAGATCAGAATGATGGATAAAAAGGGTAAAAACATGTACAGGTAGCGGTCGCGGACCTCAGGTGAAAGCCAGTAAATGATAATATTGCCAATAACAAATAAAATAGAGAATTCAACCAGCTTATTGGACCTTACAGTTGATCTGATATTTGTTCTTAACAGGAAAATAATCAACAGGCTCCATGGCAAAAGGAGCTTAAACATTTGAACGGGGAAAACGACAATCTGCTTTAAAACAGGCAAAATGGAATATTCATTGAATGACCGTTGCGAAGACTGCTTGCTGATAGAAACGAGGTAGGCCAGTGCATCGTTGCTTTTTGAGTAAATATAAAAATAACCGCCAGCAACTATCAGGAACAGGGTTATCCCTGCCAAATGCCGCCACGAAAACAGAAATCTCCAACTTTTGAAATACCATGCGATGGCAATGAGTGTAATACTTTGGAATGCTAATGATGGCAAGCCCTTGGTTAAAAATCCAACGGTCATGAATAAGTAAGAACCCAAAAATAATGGAAGGTATTTCCTGCGTTCAAAATACCAAAAAATAGAGATGACCTGCAGAAAAACCACCAGAGAATAAAATAGGTCTATTTCTCCTGCATTGACCGAACCGTAGAAAAATAAGTCTGCTGATGTGATGTACGCCATAGCCGAAAAGTAGGCTGTTTCGCACGTGGTATACTTTTTTGCAATTAAAAATGTGAACAGGGCCGTTAAAATAATTGAAAGTATCCCCGGCAACCTGACGACCCATTCGTCAAACGATTTTGTGAATCCATAAAACAAAGCTAAAATCCAGTTGTAAAAAGGAGGTTTGTCGAAGTAAGGGTAGCCATGGATTTGAGGGACAATGAAGTTTCCCGTAGTGTAAGTTTCAATTCCAAGTATTGCCCTTTTCGGTTCCTCAGCACGTAATCCTATTGCATTCAGGTGAAAGGTAAGGGCAATGATAAGCAACAGCAGCGATAATATTACAATCAACCGTATTTTCATAAAACAGATTATTCGGGGATTTGAGATGACTTGTCTTGCGCGGGTAGCCAAAAGTCATCCTTGTCCTCGTTATCGGTTTGAGCATCAAGGTTCAGATCGGCCTGGAAGTAGCCGCTTTCTCCTGCTTCTAATTCCCAGGTATCGGTTTTGTCAGTCGTGTTGATCTCTCCGTTTGCATCGGCATCTCCGGCAGTCATTCCGAAAACATTCTCTTCAAGCTGGCTGTATCCGTTGGCTTCTCCCAGCACTTTGGAAATTGAAGTGGTGAAATCGACCCGGTAAACCCCTTTAACATAGACAACAGGCTCAGATGATATAATTCCCAGGTGATTCCGGTGATAAATTGAAACAAATAAATTTTGAGAAACCGCTTCAACAAACTGCATATATGATTTTCCATCCGGCTGTCTAACGGTTCCGTCCTCCAGTAAAATTGCGGCCTGCCTGGAAATAACCGATTCTTGAGAGGCCAGATCAGCCGTTGTCGTATCCCTCATCTCGATCAGCAGCCAATCGACCATATCGGGCGGTATTGTTTCAAGGTGTTCAATGCCGGTGTAATTCCAGGGTTCCTGTCCAAACGGCTGATCAACGGGAATGTAACCGGGATTCAGTTTTATATTCATCAAACCCGAAGAACTATTGAATGGCCCTTGCAGGTAAACTTTAATATCAACGTTTTTCAAATGATTGATGGATTCCACCTGATTCAAAATCCAATTATTAGGATCGAGCTCGATATCCGTTATCTCATAAGGAATCGTAAACCGATAGGTTGTGTCATATTGATTTTGCCAAACCCTGATGGTGGTATCATTCGACTGCCAGTTCAGTTTGATCTCGATTGGTGTCTTAAACAGCGGAGTGATCGTTGTGGAAGTGGACTGCTCCAAATGCAGGGTTACCGTATCAGCTTCCTGCGACCAGCCTGCCGAAAATATGGGAAACCCCTCTCCAAAATACCACTGGTTGAAAAAATCGGTAAAATCCAGGCCGGAAACCTGTTCGCATATGTTTTTAAAATCCATACCTGTGGCTGATCCTCCTTTATATTGTTGCTGAAATTCATACATCGTTCTGAAGAAAAGAGAATCGTTGTTCATTTGAAACCGTATCATATGAACCAGCGCGCCACCTTTTCTGTACGACAATCGGGGGCTAAATATCCTTCCAACACTATTGAGGTTTTCTTCAGGTACATAAACCGATCCATCGGGTTGAGCCATCACATCATCCATATAGATTTTCATTTTGGCATCCGCACTGGCCTTGGAATACAGGTATTCCAGGACCAGGTATTCGGTATAGGTGGCAAACCCTTCATTGATCCAGATGTCGGACCAGGTGGCACAGGTGACGTTATCGCCGAACCACGAATGCCCGAGTTCATGCGATATCAGGTAAGTGTTCAGGTACCGCATCCCGCTCATGGTGATATGTTCCATGCCTGAGAAAGTGCCAGGAGACCACAAATAATGGCCGTATTTTTCTTCATGAAAAGGAAAAAGCCCATACAGGTTCGAAAGCAGTTCAATCATATTGGCAGTGTTATCGATGGCTGCTTTGTTGGCTTCCAGGCAATTGGGATAATCGTAAACAAAATTTTCAATTAATATGGAATCATTGATAAGGCTATCGGGCTTTGCGTAAACCTGGTAATCCTGGTAATCCGAAACTGCAAAGAAAATCAGGTAATAAGCCGTGGGTATTTGCGTACGCCACTCATACCTTCTTTTTCCTTCGGGCAAATTTACTGTTTTGAGTAACCCAGGACCTGCGGCCATTAAACTGGTATCGGTCGTGATAAAAACAGATACCGAATCGGCCTTATCTTCAAGTTCTTGCTTGCAAGGCATAAATTCATGGGCAAAGTAAGGTTCCGAAAGTGTTTGAGAAACAGGGAAATTACCGTATGACGGGCTTTGAGTACTGCTGTAATAAGTCGATGAATAACCGGGTGGAGTGTGATAATACAACCGGAAAGTGAAAAGGCTCCCGGAGGGCAGGGGAGAAGCCAGTTCGACATAAATATTGTTGGATTGATGTGTCGCTGATAGTTTTATACCATCAAAAAACACAGAATCTACAACCAGTTTATTGCTTAATTCAATTGAAAAAGTATCCATCTCAGTTGCTGTAACCACGGCTTTTACCGTTGCATTCCCGCTGAACTGATTTGTAGTATCATAAGCCTCCAGGTCGAGTTTGTAATATTTTACATCATAATCAAAAACATATGGATTTGGATTGATAACCGATTTATCGCCCCCCCCGGTGTCGGGTTGAAAATGGCTGCAATTGAAATGCTTTTCGATGTCATCAATCTGCAATTTTTCAACTGGTTCATGCTGAGTATATGATTGTAAGGAATAAACGATAGGTATGATGAGTATATAATATTTCATTTTATGTTGCTTTTTATGATTGAATAAGTAAGGACACAGCGCTAAATTAGAAATTTTCTTCGAATTCGATTTTGGCAATCCCAATATATCTTCATCCAAATACCTTCACTTACAATGGGATTTAAATAAATTTAAGTGGAAGTAATTTTAATTTTATATCAGCATCTTCTTCGATATTTTTTTTAGTGTAATTTTTATACATTTGCCCATCAATAACAATCAGGTGCAAAGGTTTATATCCATATTTTTTGTTACAGTATTTTTATTTAACCTGGCTGGGTATTACCCTGTTTTTCTGATCAAACAAATCCAGTTAAGAAATGAAATGCAAGAAATAATTCCCACCTTGCCTGAGAATCAACTTGTTATTATCAAACTGCAAACGGATCAATTGGATGATTTGAGGTGGATTAAATCCAATGAATTTATTTACAAAGAAGTATTA
>JAFGBL010000137.1 GCA_016933115.1 Bacteroidales bacterium
AACGTGGGATATCCCGGTATTTGGCCGGTGATTAGCGCGTCCCGCCAACGGCGGGAAGGTCGGGAGTTCTTCCGATAGCTATCGGAATCCCCACCCCGATTAATTAAAAGCAGCTGGTGAATTCCAAAGGACTTTTCTTTTTGTATACTCCTTTCATTAATCCTAATTCAATTCAATAACACCGTTTTTCAATAAATAGTTTTTTTACTTACGTATCGACGTAAAACAATTTTCAACTAATTTTGCCGAATGTTTTAAGCCTCTTTAGCTCAGTTGGTAGAGCAGCTCACTCGTAATGAGCAGGTCGGGGGTTCGAGTCCCCTGAGAGGCTCTCATGAAAAAGGTCAAGCTAAATTTTTTCAAGTGCTTGATTCAAATCATCCGACAATTCTTCAGCATCCTCCAAACCGGTATATAACCTCACCATATTGACAGGCAAATTTGATTTTATGTCAGATACCTTCAACTCCGTAGCAATAGCAGGGAAAACAAGTGATTCATGACCTCCCCATGAAACGGCCAGCCTGAAATACTTCAGGCTCTCGCAAAATTTTTCAACCTTTTGAGCATTGCCGGTTTTCAAATGAATTGAAAATAAACCGGAAGCATTTTTCATTTGTCTATTTGCGAGTTTGAGTTGAGGAAAGCCTGAATCAAAAGGATAAATCACCTGCTCAATTTTCGGGTGTGACTTTAGACCTTCTATTATTTTTTGAGCTGTTTGGCTGCTTCGTTCCAGCCTGATTTGAAGCGTTCTTAATCCCCGTAGGATCAACCATGCATCGAATGGCGAAATGATTGCCCCGAAGGTCATATATTCATTTTTGAATATTTTCCGGATCATTTTTTTGTTGCTGCAAACAACTCCCGCAACAACATCGCTGTGGCCTGACAGGTATTTGGATGCCGAATGTACCACCAAATCAATTCCAAAATCGGCCGGGTTCTGATATAGCGGTGTGCAATAGCTGTTATCAGCAACAGTAATGATTTTATTTCGCTTTGCCAGATCAGCCACAGCCTGTAAATCCTGAAGCTCAAAAGTCCACGATTTGGGTGTTTCCAGGTAAATCAACCGGGTGTTTTTTTGCAGTGCATTCTGAAAATTTTCGATTTTGGAGCCATCAATAAACGTTGTTTGCACCTTAAATCCTGGCAAAATGGAACTGAGTAAATGGTTCGTCCAGCTGTATGGATTTTCCACACAAATTACATGATCACCGGCATGAACATTAGAAATAACGGCAGATGAAATGGCTGCACAACCGCTGGCAAAAACCAGGCAATCCTCGGTATGCTCCAATGCTGCCAGTTTTTTACGTAAGATTCCCGTTGTCGGGTTATTGCCCCTGGAGTAAACGGGGGTATCGAACTCTTTTTGCAGGGCGCTCCTCATTTTGCTTACTGTCGGATAACAAAAATTGCTGGTTTGTATCAAAGGCGGAGCAATCGATTGAAAATATTTTTCATGCTCTTCACCCAATAAATTAATGATCTCAGAATGATTCATCACACGTTTGATTTAACGGCCAAATGTAATCAGGAAGCATGAAAAAAACTACATTTGCACCTGAATAAATGTTGGTGAATGCTGATCATAAAAAGGCCCCAAACTGATCCCTTTTTCAATATTGCTGCCGAGGAATACCTCATGAAAAATACCAGCGGTGATTGTTTTATGCTTTGGCAAAATGAACCTTCGATAATAATTGGAAAGCACCAGAATGCCCTGTCCGAGATCAATTTGCCTTTTGTGAAGGAGAATAATATTCCGGTCATCAGGAGGATTTCGGGAGGGGGAACGGTTTTTCATGACCCTGGAAACCTGAATTTTACGTTCATCAGCGATGGAGAAACAGGCAAACTGGTCGATTTCAGGAAATTTACACAACCGATTATTGAAGTGTTGAATCATTTGGGAGTCCCGGCAAAATTTGAAGGGAAAAACGATCTTCGGGTCAATGGTTTCAAAATTTCCGGAAACTCGGAACATGTTTATAAAAACAGGATACTCCATCATGGGACCTTATTGTTTTCGTCCGATCTGACTAATCTTGGTAATGCGCTCAGGTCGGGTCATGAAAAATTTCAAGACCGGGCCGTTCAGTCGGTGAGGAGCAAAGTTGCCAACATCAGTGACTTTTTAACCAATAAAATTTCGATCCTTGAATTTAAAGAAAGGATTGAAAAATATATTTCTGGGAAATTTCCAGGTTCAGAATTTCATCATCTGAATACATCTGAAATAGCCGCTATTCGCAAGTTATCAGAAGCTAAGTACCGGACATGGGAATGGAATTTCGGTTATTCCCCCGATTATTTTTTTAAAAATTCAGTGAAGGTCAACGAAGTTTTATATAATTTCGAGGTTCAGGTTAAGAAAGGTCTGATTTCTGAAATCCAATTCGATTATAAAAACAAAAGCAGTAGTCTGGATGTTTTTTTAATGCAGGAAGTTGTGGGCAAAAGGCATCATTATGATGAACTGCTCAGATTATTTGAGAGTAATCGGCAAATGTTGGCCGAGGTGAATTTAAAACCGGAAATTTTAATTAAAATCCTATTTTGAATATGGAACAATTAGCAAAAGCGCAAAAAATATTCGACCGGTTGTGGGAGGATTATACCTCGAGGAATCCGGCTGTGAAAAAAGTTTATGATTTATTTGTATCCCAAGGGGAAAATGTGGTCAACGACCATATTGCGTTTCGTACCTTCAATGATCCCCGCGTGAATATTGATGTCTTCTCCAAACCCTTCGTCGAAGCAGGTTATGAGTACAAAGGCGAGTATGAATTCAAAACGAAGCACTTATATGCCAGGCATTTTGAATTCAAGGCGTTCAGAAGCGCTCCAAGGGTTTTTATCAGCCAGTTGATCCTGGAGGATTTTAGTCCATTTCTTCAACACACCATCCGGCAAATCATCGACCGCATACCGGAATTTACTTTAAAACCTGAGAACCTTATTTTTGCCGAAAATGCATGGGGTACACCTTCTTACGAAATTTATCAGAAACTGAGGTCGGAGTCGGAATATGCGGCATGGGTATATGTCCATGGCTATCGTGCCAATCATTTCACCGTGAGCATCAATGATCTTCAAAAGTTCAATTCTATTTATCAGGTGAACGGATTTTTGAAAGACAATGGATTTCACTTGAATGATTCTGATGGGGAAGTAAAAGGTACCCCTGAAGAACTCCTCGAACAATCGAGTATTAAATCGGGTATTATTGATGTGGAGTTCAAAGAAGGAACATACCCGGTACCCTCGTGCTATTATGAGTTTGCCCGGCGCTACCCCGACAAGGAAGGAAATCTTTATCTCGGTTTCATTGCAAAGTCGGCTGATAAGATTTTCGAAAGCACCGATTTTTACGAAAAAAAACCGACCGATAAATAGATAGAGCAGGCAGATCATGGCGTATGATATAGTCAATACCAATATTTATGACGACTTGTCAGCACTGGTAAAGGAGTTTAATGGAGAAATTTATACCGATCTTTCCCAGCGGATTTTGTACGCCACTGATGCTTCCGCTTATCGCGAAATACCCATTGCTGTTGCATTGCCCAAAAATAAGGAGGATATCATCTCATTGGTGATATTTGCTAAAAAGCACAACACCTCGCTGATCCCGCGAACTGCCGGAACTTCGCTTGCTGGTCAGGTGGTCGGCGGGGGGATAATTGTGGATGTTTCCAGGTACTTGACGAAAATCCTTGAAATAAACCTGGATGAAAAGTGGGTGCGGGTTGAACCGGGAGTTGTGTTGGATGAGTTGAATAAAATCCTCGAACCGGATGGATTGTTTTTCAGCCCGGAGACCTCCACCTCCAACCGTTGTATGATCGGAGGAATGGTAGGTAATAATTCCTGCGGAGCCCATTCGCTGATCCACGGCAGTACCCGCGACCACCTGATTTCGGTCGAAGCTGTTTTAAGTGATGCCTCATTGGTTGAATTCGGCCCTTTATCCTTGCAGGAATTCCTGAAAAAGTGTGACTTGCAAAATCTTGAAGGCGAAATTTACCGTAATATTTCTCAAATCCTTACGGATGCTGATAATCAACAGGAGATCAGGGAGCAGTTTCCCCATCCGTCTATCAACCGGAGAAACACCGGTTATGCCATTGATTTGTTGTTGGATACCGAACCCTTCACCAGCACAAAGGTACCTTTCAATTTTTCCAAATTGATTGCGGGGTCGGAAGGAACCCTGGCTTTCATGACTGAAATTAAACTCAGCCTCGTTCTCCTGCCTCCACCTGTTAAAGGGTTGGTTTGTGTGCATTGTGAAACGCTTGAGGACGCATTACAAGGAAACCTGGTTGCCCTGAAATATAAACCGGGTGCCGTTGAACTGATGGATAAAACTGTGATGGACCTCAGTAAGGAAAATATTACTCAGCGGAAAAACAGGGTCTTTATTGAAGGGGAACCGGGAGCAATGCTGATCGTTGAGTTCGCGGGGTATACACAGCAGGAAATAGAGGAAACTGCTGCTCAAATGGAGCAGGAAATGCGAAAGGAAGGTTACGGTTACTATTTTCCGGTCCTGTTCGGGAAGGATATCCAAAAGGTTTGGGCTGTCCGGAAAGCCGGATTGGGACTTCTTTCCAATATGCCCGGAGATGCCAAACCGGTGCCGGTGGTGGAAGATGCTGCGGTCAGGCCGGAAGACCTGCCTGAATATATCAAGGAGTTCAAACAGTTGTTGGATAACCATAACCTCGAATGTGTTTATTATGCCCACATTGCCACCGGTGAACTGCACCTTCGACCCGTTTTAAACCTGAAAAAACATGAAGATGTTGTGTTGTTTCATACGGTTGCACATGAAACGGCTAAACTTGTGAAAAAGTACCGCGGATCGCTTTCGGGTGAGCATGGGGATGGCCGATTACGCGGAGAGTTTATCCCGTTGATGATTGGTGAAAAGAACTATTTGCTGATTAAACAGATAAAACGGACCTGGGATCCTGAAAATATCTTCAATCCTGGTAAAATAGTCGATACGCCACAGATGAATACTTCCCTTCGGTTTGAGCCGGGAAAGCCGACTCGGGAAATTGAAACGATTTTTGATTTTTCAGGTGATCACGGTTTCCTGAGGAGTGCAGAAAAATGCAACGGTTCGGGTGATTGCCGTAAATCGGAGATCATAGGAGGGACCATGTGTCCAAGTTATATGGCCACCCGGGATGAACGAACCACTACCCGCGCACGCGCCAATACCTTGAGGGAGTTCATCACGCATTCGGACAAGGAAAATCCATTCGACCACAAGGAAATTTATGATGTGCTCGACCTTTGCCTTTCCTGCAAAGGCTGCAAATCGGAGTGCCCTTCGAGTGTGGATATGGCCAAGCTTAAGGCTGAGTTCCTGCAACATTATTATGACGCGAATGGTGTCCCTGTCAGGTCATGGGCCATAGCCAACATCAGCAGGTTTAACAAGTGGGGAGCTATTCTCCCGGCATTGACCAATTTTTTACTTGGAAACCGTTTTCTTTCAGGTATCTTAAAAAAGATGCTGGGTTTCGCACCCAAAAGAAGCATCCCGCTATTGTACAAAATAACCCTTCGTTCCTGGGCAGAAAGAAATGCCAGGAAAATTCAGGGTAAGTTAAATCCGACAAAAGGAAAAGTTTATTTATTTGCTGATGAATTCACCGATTACAATGATACCGAGATCGGGATCAAGGCTTTTCGATTGTTGACAAAGCTTGGCTACCGGGTTGAAATACCCAAACACGATGTAAGCGGCCGGACCTATATTTCAAAAGGATTGTTGCGCAAAGCAAAAAAAATTGCCCTTCGAAATGTTGAAATGCTGAAGGATAAAGTAAATGAAAATACCCCCATGGTTGGGATCGAACCCTCCGGAATATTATCTTTCAGGGATGAATACCCTGACCTGGTGGGTGCAGATTTGAAGGAAACTGCAATTAAGCTTGGGAAGTCGGCATTTTTAATTGACGAATTCCTGGCTTCAGAAATCGATAAAGGGAATATTCCTGTGGAGGCATTTACCAATCAGCCAAAGAGGATCAAATTGCACGGCCACTGCCAGCAAAAGGCGATTGCTTCCACCAATCCTACAAAAAAATTGCTTTCATTCCCGCAAAATTACCAGGTCGAAGAAATTCCATCGGGTTGTTGTGGTATGGCCGGTTCTTTCGGGTATGAAAAGGAACACTATGATCTGTCGATGAAAGTGGGGGAACTGGTGCTATTTCCGGAGATCAGGAAAACAGGGGAAGAAACCATCATTGTAGCGCCAGGCACCAGTTGCAGGCACCAGATCAAGGACGGAACCGGGCGAAAAGCCCTACATCCCATCGAAGTATTATTCGATGCACTCAAATAAACAAACAGTTCGGATTATTCTATTTCAATTTCCTTTCCATCAAGGGCAAGAATGGTATTGGGAAATACATTTATTGCTTCGTCAAGAAGCAGGGTGGCATCATCATACCGCGTGCTGAAATGTCCGATAATCAGCTTCCCAACATTTGCTATTTTAGCAATTGTTGCTGCTTGCAAGGCGGTTGTATGAAATTTTTCTGCGGCTACATGCGCCTTGTCGTGCAAGAAGGTGGCTTCATGGTAGAGGGCACTGACATTTCGAACGATGGGGATGATTGGCTCATAAAAACTGGTATCGGAGCAATAGGCATAACTCCTGGGTTCATTTGGTTCCTGGGTCAGCTCTTCATTTTTGAATAATCGTCCGGTGATATCGGTATAATCAGCCCCATTTTTTATATTGATGAATTCATGAACCGGTATATTTATTTTTTCAATCGCCTCTTTTCTTAGTTTTCGCTTGCCGGGATTTTCCTTAAAAATAAAGCCGCAAGTGGGTATCCGGTGGTTCAATGGAATGGTACTGATAGTCAGCTTATCATCTTCATAGACGACTGCATATTCATTGGGATCAATCGCATGGAAAGTCAAAGGATAAACCAGTTCGGTTTGGGAAGCTTGCAGTTGTATTTGAAGAATTTGCTGAAGGGCACTTGGGCCGTAAATGTGTAATTCCTTGTTCCTCCCCAGCAGGTGCATGGTCGAGATTAGTCCGATCAGTCCGAAAAAATGATCACCGTGCAGATGACTAATGAATATGTGCTGTATCCTTTGCATGCGGATGTGGTATTTACGCAATTGCATTTGTGTTCCTTCAGCACAATCGATCAGGAACAGCCGTTCGTTGTGATTCACCAACTGTGCAGTAGGATTCCTTTTTAATGTAGGAATCGCTGAATTGCTTCCGAGTATGGTGACTTTAAAAACCAATGATCATTAATTTGCTGTAAAATAAATAAAAATAAACCACATCTTTACCTGGCTTTTGGATTTGGCAATTTGAAGGGATAAAAAAACCTCCCGGATAGCCGGGAGGTTTTGCTATATGAAAAAACGTTTACTTATCCTCTGAATCCTTCTCTGGCTCTTCATCCTTCTTCGTTTCTTCCTTTTTGGTTGTCTTTTTCTGTTTCGACATTTTTTCCAGCTTTTCCCTGGCTTCCTGTTCCATATCCGACTTTAGGTTAGCAAGTGCTTCTAGGTCGCCAAGTGTTGTTTTTTCAACATTTTCCTTGATCTTCTTCACAGCCTTCCTTGTCGATCTTTCATCCTTCTTAGCCCTGGTATCCTGCTTGGCTTTCTCGTCTGCCTGCATATCCTGGTAAACCCTTATATGCGACAGGATGATCTTTTTATTCTCTTTCGAGAACTCGATCACTTTATATTCGAGGCTTTCATCCATCCTCGGGTTCGAACCGTCTTCCTTTTGCATGTGGCGTTTCGGAACAAATCCTTCAACTCCGTATGGAAGTGCAATTACAGCGCCCTTTTCGTTGATTTCAAGAATGGTTCCCTTATGTACCGAACCGACCGTGAAAACAGTTTCAAATACATCCCAGGGATTTTCCTCGAGCTGCTTGTGTCCCAGGCTCAACCTTCGGTTCTCTTCATCCACGTCAAGCACCACTACTTCGATCTCTTCACCGATCTTGGTAAA
>JAFGBL010000023.1 GCA_016933115.1 Bacteroidales bacterium
ATTTTTACACAACGGTTCTGGAAGAGCTCAATGAAACCAATGGGATTACCAGTATTATCTGGTTAAACAATGAGAACAGTTTCCCTTTAAAATTTGATATTGCAGGAAACAGGCAGATTTACCTGGCTGATAATTCTGCAAAAAAGAAAATTCAGACAGTAAACCTGGAAAATATGCTTTTTGCAAAAGTGAATAAGATTATTTCCAATGTCCCTGATATATCTTACATGAAAGTTGAAGCCACAATTTCTTCCGGAGGCGAGTGGATTACAGCGGAAAACCTGAATTTTCCGGGGCAGAAATTCGAAGGAACCGTAACAAATAATTTAATCGAAGGTGTTTTTGAAATCGAAAAGCAACATTATACCGGCAAAAATGCCCTACCATTCCCACCTGAATTTGACGAGGAAGGCTTAGAAAAATATCTTGAACCTGAAAGTTTAATCGAATCCGACAATCCGGTTTTAATTAATGAAGCAAAAAAAATCACAGACGGTTCAAATGATTCGTGGGAAGCGGCAACCAGGTTAAGCAAATGGGTTGCGGAAAATATCATGGGAGCTGTTCCAGGAGGGACTTCTGCAATTAATACCTATAATACCCGGGAAGGAGAATGTGGTTCTCATTCGCGCCTCCTGACTGCTTTTTGCAGGGCAGTTGGAATACCTGCAAGGCTATCTATAGGTTGTATGTACAGCCCTTATCTCGGTGGAACTTTCGGACAACATGCCTGGACCGAAGTTTTTTTGGGCGATGCCGGTTGGATTGCTGTTGATGCCACAGCTCATGAATACGATTTTGTAGATGCCGGGCATATCAGGCTGGGTGAAAAAACAGCCTTTAATCCGAAAGAAATGAAAATACTGGATTACCGGATGGGAAGCGAAGAAATGGCTGAACAAATTCCGGAAGAATGGGCGAAATATATTGGAGAATACTTCTTTGAAGAAAAAAACAGTACTTTCAAAATTTTATACCAGAATGGAATCCTGGCAGTTGATATTCCGGGATCTCAGGTCCTGGCTCTCAACCCTCCCGATGAAAACGGGATTTTATACCCGAAGTTAACCAAACAGATAAATTTCTCGTTTAAGGAAGATTTATACGGAAATATTCAGAAGATGAAGTTACAACAAGTCTTTTTGTTACAAAAAAAATCGGAGCCGGAAAGTATTGAGGAAAATGTCCCTGAAGAAATAAGGCCACTGCTGGGAGTCTATCTGTTTCCACAGCCACAATCTGATTTTGAAGTGTTTTATGAAAATGGCATACTTGCCTTCAACAATACTTTGGCAAATCAAATAATTCATTTGCCAACACGTAACAAAAATGGGTTATGGATTGATGAATCTGAGACGAAGGAAATTGAATTTGTAAAAAACGAAGAGGGGAATGTAATCCGGATGATCATCAATATCAATTTATTCATGCCTAAAATATAACATCATGAAATACAAAGTACACCGGTTCGATATTAATATGAACCATGATGAATTAATGCTGGAACGGTTTTTAAATAACCTATCAGGTGAAGTCGTTTCGATTGTGCCCAATGTTAAACCCATTTTCAGACCCATGGGAGCTACTGCAAAAGTCGACTTTCTTTTTATTATTGAAAAAACAGCCTAAAAAAAAGAGCCGGTATTTGCCGGCTCTGCTTATATCTATAATCCTAATTTTTCCTTTACAAGTCCTGGTATTTCCGATGGCTCTTTTGCCACAGGAACTCCGGCTTCGTTAAATGCTTTGATTTTTTCGGCAGCAGTTCCTGAACCACTTGAGATGATTGCTCCGGCATGCCCCATCCGTTTTCCAGGAGGAGCCGATTGCCCTGCAATAAAGGCAACAACCGGCTTTGTCATCTTTTCCTTGATAAACCTAGCAGCCTGTTCTTCTGCATCGCCTCCGATTTCACCAATAAGAACAACAGCGTGTGTTTCCGGATCGTTTTCATATTTTTCAAGTAAATCGATAAAATACAAACCTGAAACGGCATCACCTCCGATTCCAACACAAGTAGTCTGACCTAAACCGGCTTCAGTTAACATATTTACAACTTCGTATGTTAAAGTCCCTGAGCGGGAGATAAGGCCAACATTCCCTTTTTTAAATATCATTCCCGGAAGGATTCCGATCAGGCATTCATCAACGGTAATCAATCCAGGGCAATTAGCACCAATTAATTTGGTATTGTTTTGTTTTAAAACAGGAGTAACTTTAATCATATCCTGAATCGGAACACCTTCGGTAATACAAACCACCAGGTCAACTCCGGCGTAACTTGCTTCCAGGATTGCATCACCGGCAAAGGGGGCAGGTACAAAAATTACCGATGCATTTGCTCCGGTGGCCAAAACGGCATCTTCAACTGTATTAAATACCGGGACTCCTTCAACTTCCATTCCTCCTTTTCCTGGAGAAATTCCACCAACAATATTCGTCCCGTAAGCTTTCATTTTACTGGTATGAAAAGCACCATCGCGCCCGGTGATACCCTGTACAATTACTTTTGTGTCTTTATTTATAAGTATACTCATTTTCTCCTGTTTTTACTTTTTACTTAATTCAATGGCAGTTTTTGCTGCTTCACTCATAGTGGCAACTGTTGGCAATCCGGTTTCCCTTATTATTTCCAAACCTTCTTTTGCATTCGTGCCAGATAAACGGATTACAATCGGAATGTGTGTTTTAATCTGGTCCAGGGCTACAACCAAACCTCGGGCTACATCATCGCAACGTGTAATACCGCCAAATATATTGATCATTACGGCTTCAACATTTTTATCGCTCAGCAAAATATTCATTGCCTCAACTACTTTTTCCGGATTTGAAGAACCCCCAATATCAAGGAAGTTGGCAGGTTCGCCGCCATACAACTTAATCATATCCATGGTAGCCATAGCCAGACCGGCTCCATTGACCATACAACCAATATTTCCATCCAGTTTGATATATGACAGGCCTTTTGCATTGGCTTCAATTTCTTTTTTCTCATCATCCGAAACTTCCCGCATGGCTAGAATATCGGGTTGACGATACAAAGCATTATCATCAAAATTCATTTTACCATCGATGGCAAGAACTTTTTTGTCGGGGGTTAAAACCAGCGGATTTATTTCAGCAAGAGAGGCATCGGTATCAACATAAAGCTGATAAAGTTTAACCAG
>JAFGBL010000138.1 GCA_016933115.1 Bacteroidales bacterium
CATTATCGTTATTCAAACCATTCCGGGAGGTCCATCCGAAAAGGTTGGCCTCATGCCGGGCGATCGCATCGTCATGTTAGATGATAGCCTGGTTGCCGGAACCGGAATTACCAACCGATTGGCTATGAAAAAACTTAAGGGTAAAAGGGGAACAAAGGTTAAAGTTGGTATTTTCAGAAGAAAGCTCAAGGGATTGATCGATTTTGAAATTACCCGTGACGTGATCCCGACCTTTAGCCTTGATATTGCCTATATGGTTACAGACAGTATTGGTTATATCAAACTCAACCAGTTTACAGCCACCACAACAGATGAATTCAAGGAAGCGGTTAAAAAGCTGCAGGATCAGGGGATGGGAAAATTAATACTCGACTTGCGTGATAATACAGGTGGTTATTTGCAGTCTGCCATAGATATTTCCGATGAATTCCTGAAAAAAGGCGAAATGATCGTATACACGGAAGGAAAAAACCAACCCAAAGAGACATTCGATGCGACTTCAAAAGGGTCCCTTGAAATTACAGAATTGATTATTTTGATTAATGAGGGAACAGCATCAGCCAGCGAAATCGTTGCAGGAGCCATACAGGATAATGACCGGGGTGTGATCATAGGCCGAAGATCCTTCGGCAAAGGCCTTGTTCAGCGGCAACTTGACTTTCCGGATGGTTCGGCCCTGCGCCTCACCGTTGCCAGGTATTACACTCCAACGGGTCGTTGTATCCAAAAGCCTTACGATCAAAAAAATGGATTTGAAGATTACTATTCCGAATCATATCACCGCTATTTGAATGGCGAAATGGAAGATCAGGATAGTATTCATTTTAACGATTCGCTGAAATACGTTACACCCGGTGGTAAAATAGTTTACGGTGGCGGGGGAATCATGCCCGATGTTTATATGCCGCTGGAAAGGGATGAACAGTTAAAATATTATAATACTTTGTTGCAAAATGGATTGATCTTCAAATTTGCATTTGATTATGCCGATCGGAACAGAAATCGGCTTCAAAATGATTATCCCGATTTTGAATCCTTTAATAAGGAATTCATCATTACTGAATCGCTGATGAAAGAATTTGATGAATACACGGAACAGAACGGTGTTAAATATGATCCGAAAGGTTTTGAATATGCAAAAGACAAGGTCGATACGCTTTTAAAAGCCTACATCAGCAGGAACCTTTTTGATGATGCCGGTTTTTACCCCATTTTTCATCAAATTGATAAGCCGTTCCTTAAAGCCGTTGAATTGTTATCTGATAAAATTTCATAATAATCAATAATTTATTAACCTTAAAATTAAAATTATGGCATTTGAACTACCAGATTTACCTTATGCAATGGATGCGTTGGAACCGTTTATATCCAAACAAACACTTGAGTTCCATTATGGAAAACATCATCAGGCTTATGTAAACAACCTCAACAATCTTGTCCCCGGCTCTGAATTTGCTTGGGCAACACTGGAGGATATTATCAGGAAAGCTGCCGGCGGAATTTTTAACAATGGGGCCCAGGTTTGGAACCATACCTTTTATTGGAACTGCCTGGCACCAAAAGCCGGAGGCGAACCCAAAGGAAGCATACAGGATGCGATTGTCGAATCATTCGGATCATTTTCCGCTTTCAGGGATGAATTTACAAAAGCCGCTGCAACCCTGTTCGGATCGGGATGGGCATGGCTGGTTAAAACACCCGAAGGAAAACTCAAAATCGTCCAGGAAAGCAATGCAGGAAATCCTTTGCGAAATGGATTCACTCCCTTATTGACCTGTGATGTTTGGGAACATGCTTATTACCTCGATAAACAAAACAGAAGGCCGGATTATATTTCCGATTTCTGGAATTTGGTCGATTGGACAGCTGTGAAAAACAGGCTTTAAAAACTGAGAAAGGCCCTGAATTTCAGGGCCTTATTTTATTCTACCGTCACTGATTTCGCCAGGTTCCTGGGTTGATCAACATTGCAATTACGCCCTACTGCAATGTGGTATGAAAGCAATTGGAGCGGAATGGTTGCCAACAGTGGAACCAACAATTCCTCGGTTTCAGGAACTTCAATAATATAATCTGCAAGATCTTTCACTGCAACATCTCCTTTTGTAACGATGGCAATAATGATACCCCTTCTTGCCTTTACTTCCTGGATATTCGAGATCACTTTATCGTAGGTGCCTTTATTGGTGGCAATCACAACCACTGGCATTTCCTGGTCGATTAGTGCGATTGGGCCGTGCTTCATTTCAGCAGCAGGGTAGCCTTCTGCATGGATATAGGAAATTTCTTTTAATTTCAGTGCTCCCTCCATCGCAACTGGGAAATTGTATCCGCGTCCCAGATAAAGGAAATTACGGGTACCAATAAACAATGAAGCCAGTTCCTTGATTTTAGTATCAATTTTGAGGGTTTCGGATACCTTATCGGGGATACTCTCAAGCTCGTTCAAAATTTGATAAAACCTGGTTTTTTTAATGGTTCCCCTCATTTGTGCCAAACGAAGCGCCATTAAGGTGAGGATGGTCACCTGAGCAGTAAAGGCTTTTGTGGAAGCAACCCCGATCTCCGGGCCGGCGTGTGTATAGGAACCTGCATGTGTCGCACGGGCAATGGATGACCCTACTACATTACAGATTCCGATGATCGTTGCCCCTTTTGATTTGGCCAGCTCAATAGCTGCAAGGGTATCAGCCGTTTCACCCGATTGCGAAATAGCAATCACGATATCATCTTCGGTAATTATAGGATTTCTATACCTGAATTCCGATGCATATTCCACTTCAACCGGAATACGGGCCAGGTCCTCAAACAAGTATTCCCCAACAAGGCCGGCATGCCATGATGTACCACAAGCCACAATGATGATTCTTTGTGCATTGGCCATTTTTTGTTCGTAGTCAATAATGCCTCCCAGTTTCACCTTCCCCTGCCTTGCATTTAATCGGCCTCTCATACTATCGAGGATGGAACGCGGTTGTTCGTATATTTCCTTCAGCATAAAATGATCAAAACCCCCTTTTTCAATTTCACTCAGGTTCATTTCCAGCTTTTGCGAATAAGGAGTTTTATTTTTATTTTTGATGGTTTTGATTTTAATTTGTTCGCCTCTTCTGATACATACAATTTCTTCATCATTCAGGTAGATCACCTCTTTGGTATGCTCAACAATAGGAGCGGCATCAGAAGCCAGGAAAAATTCATCAATACCAATTCCGACAACAAGGGGACTCCCCTTTCTCGCGGCTACAAGCATATCCGGGTCATTTTTCGATATAATGGCAATGGCATATGCTCCGACAACCTCGTTCAGGGCTATCCTGACGGCTTCATCGAGTGTAACACCTTCATTGTTCCTGATATCATCGATCAGGTGGATCAGAACCTCGGTATCGGTATCACTTTCAAATTTATAACCCCTGCTGATCAATTCTTTTTTAAGAGCGAGATAATTTTCAATGATCCCATTGTGAATTATTGCCAGGTTCCTGGATTGTGAAAAATGGGGATGAGCATTGACGTTGTTGGGTTCACCATGCGTTGCCCACCGGGTATGAGCAATTCCAACGGTTCCTGTAATATCTTTTCCAAAAACAAATTTTTCAAGGTCGGCTACCTTGCCTTTGGTTTTATAGAGTTTAAGATCGCCATTAAGCAGGGCTATTCCTGCGCTGTCGTAACCCCTGTATTCCAGTCGGTACAGTCCTTTCATCAAAATAGGAAATGCCTGCCTGGAACCAATATAACCTACAATACCACACATAATGAATGTTTTAATTAAAAATCGTGCAAAGATAGTGATAACTTCCGGTTCTTAAAACACCGAAACTAATAATTTGGTTTAATCTCCGTATAAATTAGCTGTAATTGAACGGATGGCTGGTCAGTGGATTCTGTTCCTGATAGTTTTACTTCATTTGCTGCAACAACCTTGCTGATCGGAAACAATTCCAAACCATAATCCGGATTTCCATTGGCCAATTCCTGAATATAGAACGATATCCGGAAAAAATAGCTATTATTGACCGAATCATACGTTCCTCCAAAATAACTTTCCCCGATTTCGTAATCTTGCAAAAATACCCTTGAACCATTTTCTGTATTTTGAAAAAGGACCAGGCTGGGCGGAGGGTCATAGCTACCGGAAGGGTTATTGACAGGAAGTATGAGTTTTGCCTGGTTTATTGCAATGTTGTTCCAATTGGCAATTTCGGGGAACCGGAAAACCGTTTTTATACCGGCAAGACATTGAAGATAAAGTGCATCGGCTCCATACGATGTATCATTATTAAGTATTTGTTCTTTAAAGGCCTGGTCGGAGCTCAATGAATAGTCATGTTCGAAGCGCCCGATCCTGGCATTGTTGACATTGATCGTAAAAACATAACTCAGTGAATCGACGGTATCATTTTTATAATATAAAGTCAGGTTTGATGCTTCGTTCAGCAAGTCAAAATAAAGGATAGCTCCTTCACCAAGAGCCGTTACATCATCAGCCTTAACATATAAGCCTTTGAAATAATTGATAAAATTATCATTTGAAGCAAGATTGGAATCTGCCGTAAAAATCAGATCGGCAAAGGATGGGTCAATATGAACATTTAATTTTGGTGCATAAGCAACAGAATCGATTATAATACTATCATTGGGTTTGGGTAAAAAAGTCAACTCGCCCAGAATAGATTCTTCAAAACCAAGATTTGTATTATAATAATAAAGGCTGTCTCGGTAAAAATCATCTGAAACCCTGTAAATTTTAACTGTTTGAGGTGTATTGAGGTTACCATAATAACCGGAATAAATAAAACTTAAAACAATTGAATCTGCCACTGGATTGGGCCCGAAACTGGGATTTACCGATTCAAGGCGAAGTTGAGTATAAAAACTTGCATTTAAAAGTCCGAAAGTTTCCGAATACAAGCTGCCAAGCAAGTTAATGGTTGCCTCGTCCGTACGGACCGAATCATCGAAGACAGAATAAGCAACAACGGACAAAATTGTGTCATATATTGGGTATTTGTTATCATCAACCAAATCCAATCCGACGGCTTCCGGTTTTTCAGTGCAGGAAAATACAATGGCCAATAAAGTAATTAGCAATAAAAAATATCTTAACCGGAAATAGAACGATTTTAAAAATAACACGGCTTTTCTCATTCCCCTCAATTAATCATTTTCATCATCCAGTAAACTATCGTAAAATTCATTGTAAGCTTGAATATAGGTTTCCTCAGGTTGGAATTCAAGAACAGGCTTTTTAACGCTTTTCAAATATTTCTTAATATCAGGATGTATGTCTTGATCCCCGACAATAACCGCATCCGAAAAATCAATGGCAGCTTTATTGATATTCACATAATCCGGATTTTGATAATGGGTAAGATCCTTGTTGGTAATCCCTTCAAGTTTAATTTTTTTGGCAAAATCATTATTTAATGTTTCAGCGAAAGTATCATTGTAAATAGAAAATATAACTTTTGTATCGGAAAAAATAGGATTGTCCTTAAAAGCCCTTTTTATGTATATCGGAACCAGGCTGGTCATCCATCCGTGGCAATGGACAATGTCAGGGGGCCATCCCAGTTTTTTGACTGTCTCAAGCACACCTCTGGAAAAAAATATGGCCCGTTCGTCATTGTCGCTGAAAAATTTTCCTGTTTTATCAATCAGGGTTTGTTTTCTTAAAAAATAATCTTCATTATCGATGAAGTAAATTTGCATGCGTGCCTGCTGTATAGAAGCAACCTTAATGATGAGCGGATGATCGTTGTCATCAATAATCAGGTTCATCCCTGATAACCGGATAACTTCGTGTAATTGGTTCCTTCGCTCGTTAATATTGCCGAATCGTGGCATAAACGTTCGGATTTCTCTGCCTCGTTCCTGTGTTCCTTGCGGAAGATAGCGACAAATGGTACCCATGTGGCTTTGGGGAAGGTAAGGGATAATTTCCTGCGCAACAAATAGTACCTTGGCTTTTTTCATTTCTATAGCAAGTTGTTATATATAAAAGGGTTGCAAAATTAGTAAAAAATTACATCTTATTCAATATTTGTGTTTTAATGTTTTATAACATGCTTTTATAGCGTTTTATTACCGGCCACGGAAAAATTTCCGGTCAAATATTAATAGTCTAATTTATAGCAATATAGGTTATTTATTAAGAAAATAGTGTTCATAACCTATGTTATCTTACTGAAAACCAGTAATTCAGA
>JAFGBL010000139.1 GCA_016933115.1 Bacteroidales bacterium
AAACAAAAATATGGTCGATACGGCTGTTCCCTTCGGTACGAATCCTGAAACCGTTAAAGCTGTCACCAGGAGCAAACCTGACAGATGTCTTCAGGTATGCGTCTTCAAGAAATCCCGAAGTTGCCAAATAGGCATATCCTTTATGGGTGTCATCGAAATTGAAATCGCCGGTCAGTATGCAAGGTTTCTTACCGGCTATTTCCAAAATCTTTGTCAGCAAAAGCTTTACACCTTCGAATCTGGCGGTTTCTCCACGGTGATCGAGGTGAACATTGAATACAAAAAATTGCTTTCCGGTAGCTAATTCCTTGAATTCTCCCCAAGTGCAAATTCTTATGCATGCTGCATCCCAACCCTTATTGGGCTTATCTGTATCCGGCGATATCCAGAAATTGCCCTGCCCAACAACCTGGTATTTACCGGATTTATAAAAAATAGCCGAATGTTCTCCCTGGTCTTTGCCATCTTCGCGCCCAACTCCAAAATAATTGTATACTTTAAGTTCGTTTTTAACATCTTCCAGTTGGTGTTTCAGTCCTTCCTGGGTGCCAAAAATATCGAAATCATACAATTGAATCAGATCAGAAACATAAGCATGCCTGTATTTCCAGGCATTAAGCGAATCACCGGGATTGTCGAACCGTAGATTATAAGTAGCCATACGCAATGTTTGCGAAAAGGAGGCAATGCTTATGAATATCAAACAAAACAGGACTATTAATTTTTTCATATCACTAATTTTAGAACCGGAAAGTTAATATTTTTAATTGTACTAATAAGAGGCTGTCTGAAAAGGCTCGCCATTCGTAATGTAAGGGAGTGACAACCGAAACAATCAGATGACACTAGTTGAGATTGCTTCACTACGTTCGAAATGACGACATCACATCGTTTGCATTGGTGTTTACACTTTACCAGCCTTTTCAGACACCCTCTTATTTAGTTAATTCGCAGCACTAATTACCATCATTGTTTGCACCGTCTTCCCATCCCTGGTTTTGTGTGATGTTTGGATTGATTACCATAACATTGGCAGGAATGGGATACAGGTATTGTTTATCACCCCAAACCCTGAGATCCTCATTGGGTTTATCCCAGGTAAGGTAATACCCGTCATCACCCGGAACCTTTTCAACCAGTTGTAATTGCGTGGAACTACCCTCACCTTCTTCGACATAAATGGTTGCACAGGTAGCGCTGGCTGCAGCCCAATCCCCTGTAAGTGCTTTGGCAGTTTCAAGACCCGCCTCGCTGTTATAAAAGATTACATCCCAGGTGCCGCTTTGGTCAAGATCGATGGGCACGTTAAGTTCTTCGATATACATACCGTTCCAGCTCATTTTTAACAAGTGACCGCATTTCCACCTGCGCAGATCGTTAAACCGGAAGCCCTCAAGCGATAACTCAATGGAACGTTCCCGACGGACTTCCAGGATCACAGGATCAGTGATTTCCGGGAAGTAAGCAGACTGAAAATAAGGATCAATTGTAGTCGGTTTTGCTGTTAATCCACCTGTAATACCTGACCGTGCGCGCAATGCGCCAATGGTTTCAGCCCATTCAGCATCAGTAAGCGTTCCAAGTTCGGCTTTGGCCTCTGCATAATTCAGCAATACCTCGGCATATCTGAAAAGGGGAAGGGCATTTGTATTCAGGGCTGCATCGTCGTAAGATCTTCCGTCGAGACAGAACTTAATGGGCTGATATCCTGTTCGTACATAGCCCTTAAAATCGGGAGCAGTAGCCACGCCATCGCGCTGATACCCGGGAGTACGTATGGTCTGTGCAAGGCGGTAATCGCGCTGCTGACATTCTTCATAAAAGATTTCTGTTTCCCAACCAGTCCTGCTTGTATAAGGAGTCCCATCCAATTGCAGGAATGTGTTTATAAAGGTACGCGTAAGACTAAACCTGTTTCCATAAGTTGGAGAGGTCCATTTCCAGTTGGCATTGTGCAGCACACCCAATTCGGCACTTGAAACAACGGCCAGCAATACTTCATCAGTAATGGGGACATCTCTTGTAAATAATGCCCTGAAAGAGTTCTCCACCCCATCACCCCTGTAAAGCTTCTTGCCTGAATTTTCCATCAGATAACCTGCCATGTTAGCGGCTCTTTCCAACCATGTTTCGGCAGATGTAGCAGAATTGAGGTTATGATACTTTCTGAAGGTTCCCTCAAATAAACAAATGCGCGATGCCAATGCATAAGCAACCCACTTGGTAACCGTCGAACCGGTAGCATCACTTGTAACTGAAATATTATCGCATGCATATACAAGATCCTCGTAAACCTTTTCCATAACCAATTCCCGCGTATCACGCGGAGCATAGAGGGCTTCATCATCAACATCCAGTGGCTCATCAATCCAGGGAACATCGCCAAAAGTCCTGACTTTATCATAGTAAAAATAGGCACGGAAAAAGCGTGCAATACCAATGTAATGATTACGGATAGCCTCGTCAATGCCTGGATCTGTGCAATTCTTAATAAAGTAGTTAATGTTTCGCAGATTAGTCCATAACCAGGTTCCTTCGCCAATAATCTCCTCGCTGTATGCGTTTAAGCGGATATACGACGAAATGTTGTTAATGGCGCCAAAATCCACCAGATCAACTTCAATCTGGTTAAGGTCGCTCCCCGAAGGAAACATGTTATAAAATGAATACACGTATGTTTTAAGGCCATTTTCCGAAGTGAAGATGGCATTTTTATCGACTTCGGATTGAGGCTCCTCGTAAAGATCGCAGGAATTAACTATCACAAAAAGCGTGAGAAGAAAATATAGTGTTCGTTTCATACCTTTTAGTTTAGAAAGTTATTGACAGGCCTAATGAAAAACTCTTCATTAAAGGATAGCTGTAATTATCACCGCTAGTACCGGAGGTCAGGTCGGCATCGGATCCTGCGGTATTGGTCACGTCAAAATCCTTTGTATGCTTATAAAGCGGTGACCAGCACCACAGGTTTTCACCCGTCAGGTAAATCTGAGCATTCTGTATTTTTATTTTCGACACCCATTGCTGGGGTAATGCGTACCCTATTTGCAAATTTTTCAAACGTATATACCCGATATTCTGGAGATACCTGTCAGTTACAACATTCCCCCACCCGGTAGATTGGTTGTACCCGGCATAACGGGGTAAATAGGCGTCAGGGTTGTCTTCGGTCCAGTAATTGTTCAGATGCCATGTCGGCAGGTTATTGTAGGGCCGGTTATATTGCCCCCAGAAACC
>JAFGBL010000140.1 GCA_016933115.1 Bacteroidales bacterium
CCCAGCAATGCAATAGCTGCGCCACGGGTGATTCTGCCTTTGTTGAGTTGATCATAGCTTATAGGAAGGACTTCAATGGCTTCAAGGAGTTCTTTTTCGACAATATGCCACAACTGACCAATGCTGTCTGCTCTCGGGGTGTTGAACTCAAAACGGTCTTCCCAGTTTTCTTTAATTGGAACGCGACCGAACAGGGTAACCAGTTCAAAACAGGACCAGGCGCGAATAAATCCAGCCTCTCCCAGTATCCTTGTTTTAAGATTTTTATCTTCTTCATTATCCGGGACCCATTGGCCAACTTTTGCAGTTACCAGATTTGACCGTAGAATGAGTCGGTAATACGAACGCCAGAGCGCATTAATATTTTCATTGGTAGGTGAGAATGTATAATTGGCAAACTCAGCAAGAGCGCCCTGTAGTGGAGGAGCTTGTTCAGCTTCATTGGCAAGCAGGTCGAATATAAAGTAATACTCACGTGCAAACAATCCCTGAAAATAAAAACCTGCGTAAGCAGCATTGATAGCCTGCAAACATTGTCCGGCATTGGTGAAGTAGTTTTCCTCGGTATACTCGTTTGGGTTTTCGAGATTTAGTCTGTCTTCGTCACAGGCCGTTAAGAACAACAATACCATAAAGTATTTAAACCATTTCATGCCAGTAATTATAAGCATAATTGAATACCCAACAAAAACGATCGTGGTTGTGGATACTGTCCCACATCAATGCCTCTTCGGAGATTATATAGTTGACTGTCACCCGGAGCCTGGGCACCAATCTCGGGATCAAATCCTTTATATACCGTATTGGTAAGAATATTTTGTGCTGATAAATAGAAACGCAACGAAGTAATCACACGCAGAGAAAGCATATTGAGTGTTTTTTTTGAGATGGTATAACCAATGGTGATATTTTTAAGGCGTTGATAGGAGCCGTCTTCGATATAACGATCGGATGGTCTCAGGTTTTTGTTTGGATCATTGGCCACTGCCCTGGGAATATTGGTTACATCCCCCGGTTGTTGCCAACGGTTAAGTACTTCTTTCGAAGCATTAAACGGGCGGATCATACCGGAAATCCAATAGGTATGAAATGCATTGAAAATCTCATTTCCATGAACCCCAAACAAAGCAAACGATAAATCAAAATCCTTATAGTTGAATGATGCTGAAAGTCCATACATGATATCGGGCAGGGGATTACCGATCATCGTTCTGTCTTTGTCGGTTATATGACCATCGTTATCAAGGTCTTTAAACCTGATATCGCCCGGTTTACAGGCTTCCTGATAAAGCATTTCAGGATTTCCGGTTTTTCCGGCGGCTGAGGCATTATCGGCATCAATCTCCTCTTGTGATGAATAAACCCTGTCGACTTTAAAACCATAAAAGAACCCGATGGGTTTACCGACTTCGGTTCGTGTAATGCTGTACCCGAAATCGTACGTTCCTTCTGCCAGAGGCTGCCCATCTCCAAGTGAAGTTACTTTGTTTTTGAGGTAAGTGAGGTTAGCCGAGACATTAAACCGCAATTTGCCTGCATTGTTTCTGAGTACCAGTGTGGTTTCAATACCCGTGTTCATAACACTGGCAGCATTTATTGTTGGGTCGCCGCCTCCGTCGTTTAACCCAAGACCCACTGAAGGTGCTATTGGAACTTGTACCAGGATGTTGCTGGTGTTTTTTCTGAAGTAGTCAGTGGTTAAGGTTACCTGGTTTTCAAAGAGGCCAATATCCAAACCCACATCAACGCTTGAAGCAATTTCCCACTTGACGAAAGGCGAAGCCAGCGAATTAACAGTAACGCCTTTAACTGTTGATTGAGGATTACCAAATACATAGTTGATATTAGAGGAATGAAGGGTGGGTTGATAAGCATAATCTCCGATCAGATCGCTGCCGCTTTTCCCCCATCCCGCCCTGATTTTCAAGATACTTACCTTTGTGCTGAATTTCTTGAAAAAAGGTTCTTCACTTATTTTCCATCCGGCAGAAAAGGAAGGAAAGTTTCCCCACCTGTTCTGGGGAGCGAAGCGTGGACTGGCGTCACGCCTGAAATTGGCTGTAAAAAGATATCGATTACGAAAGGATAAATTCAATCTGCCGAAGTAGGAAATGAGCACACCCTGCCATGAGCCTGTAGCATTTCCATCAATGCGGGTGGATTCTGCAACCGGAAGTATCTTGATTTCTTCATTTGAGAATCCCCTGCCTTCAGCAGCCAGGTATCTTCCTGATGACCTTACCGGAAGAGTATTGCCCAGAATAAATGAAATTTCCTGTTTATCGTTACTGTGATTAAATTCGAGCAAATGCTCAACAGAGGGTGAGGTTCCCCAACTATAACTTTCATACAGAATGGAAGGACTTCTCAAATTTCCGTTTTCATTTTCCCGGGTAAAACTATAATCAAAGTCATAATTATAGTCGATGTTGAAGTTCAGTTTGTAACTTAAGCCACGGTAAATATCAAGGTGAGTATAAATATTTCCCATGAGCCGGAACGATTTGTTTAATCTTTCAGCAAGTTTAATGAGGGCTACAGGATTACTGGCATCGTTAAGGTCGTCGATGGTAGTGGCTTTGCTATAACCGCCCAGGTTATTCTCATCCTTAATGGGCAGGTAAGGAGGGATTCTAAGTGCAGCCATAAACAGTTCATTGGTAATAGGGTGAAGCCTGGCAAAGGATATGCCTATATTTTCTCCTATTTTAAACCGCTGATGAAGGTTAAAGGATGAATTGAACCGAAGGGAGTACCTTTCGAAACTATTGCCAATCAGAAACCCTTTGTGTTTCAGGTATCCCCCGGAAAGTGCATAGACAAAATAGCCGTTACCTCCGGTGATGCTTAGATTGTGATCCTGAACGAAGCCGTTTTGGAAAATCTCATCCTGCCAGTCGGTTCTGTCTGTTAATGCATAAGAGGTAAATTTTCCGTCGCTATAAAGTTTTTGTGGGAGCAGTTCGTCGAGTGATTTACCCGGTGAACCGTTTTGTTGAATATCTCTGACCAGCGCAAGGTATTCGGCAGCATTTAATACGTCAATTCTTTTATATACACTGGATACTCCGGCGTAACTGTTGAAACTAAAACGAGGCATTCCGGTATTTCCTTTTTTAGTGGTGATAATGATAACTCCGTTGGCAGCCCTGGTTCCATAAATAGCAGCGGTAGATGCATCTTTCAGTATCTGAATAGACTCTATATCGTTTGGGTTTATCATGGCCAGTGGATTGGATTGTTCATCTCCATTACCACGAAATGCCATGCCATCTATCACGTAAAGCGGGTCGGTGTTATAAAGTGTTCCTACACCACGTATTTTAATAGCAACACCGGCACCGGGCATGCCGGAATTATTAATCACCTCTACGCCTGCTGCTCTGCCCTGAATCATTTGGTCGAAGCTTACAAATCCTTTATTTGACAATTCCCATCCGCTAATGGAGGATATCGACCCTGTGACATCTCCCCGCTTCTGGCCACCGTAACCAATCACAATTACCTCATCGAGGCGTGCTATGTCAATGTACATGTTGATATCGATATTGGCTTGTCCATCCAGGGGTATCCGCCGGGTGACATACCCAATAAATGAAAATACAAGCACCACTTTTCCTGAATCCGTATCAAGTGTAAATCTGCCGTTCAGGTCGGTGGTGGTACCATGCATGGTTCCTTCCTGGAGAATATTCACTCCCACCAGGGGTTGGCCATCTGATGCAGCCTTTACTGTTCCGGTAATAATGTGTTTTTCTGCTTTTTTTATTTTCAGCGGTGTAATAACAATCATATTACCGTAAATCGTGTAACTGGCGTTAAACTGGGGTATAAGATTATCCAGTACCTGGGCAATGGTTATATTTTCAGCGAAAAGACTTATTTTTCTGGAAACATCAATCTGACCGACTTTATAAAAGATAGTATAATTACTTTGTTTTTCAATTTGATCGAACACCTCTTCGACAGTGCCATTTTCTACTTTGAAATTAAAGGTTTTTTCCTGTGCATTTACCGCAAGGTGTTGAACCAGCATTAAAAAGAAAGCAATTAATATTGTGAGCAATACTTTCAAGTTTGGACACTTTGCGTATAATCTCACTAAAATACTATTTAATCTATTAAAAACAAAAAAGCTTTTGGGTAATCTGTTTTAATAATGGTTCCGGCCCGCTGTCCGTCAGGGTTATACCAGCAGCCGGGGTGAACAAAAAATGTGAAGGGGTGAGTGAGATTTACAATGGCCTTAGTGTAAAATAATCCAATTTCAGATCTCCGTTCAGTGACATCAATTTAATACGGTTATCCCCGGGGTTAAGTGTGATTTCCCCTACCCTGAAAACCGAAAAGTCTTCACTGGCGGGAAGTATGATATCCTTCCAGGCAGCATAGTCACCGTTCAGCATGAAATCGTTGACACATAATGCAATTTTCCTGCTGCTTTCAGCAGTATATCGGATTTCCAGCATGTACTTTTTTTCGAATGCTACCTGGGCCAGCACCTCTGTGTATTCTTCTGCGTGATTGAATCCGGTTACATACCCGTTGCCTGAAAATCCAGCGGTGGTATTACCCGGATAAGTCCCTACAAGCATTCCTCCGGAGGCCTTTCCACTTTCGGCTTCGAGCCTGATATTGCAGACAACAGGTTCTCCATTGGTAATGCCTTCTCTTGCAGGAATAACAGGCCTAATGGTGCCATCGGTATGGTAAATAATAAAATCGGCCATCAGGTTGCGATTGTAACCGTTGCCTCCTGAGAGTATTGCACCATGATAGAAAGCAATCCAATTCTCCTTGAATTTCACTATGGAACCATGGTTTGAGCCGGCCTGACCTTCAAAGTGCGGAATATATTGAGATTGCGGAATGTAGGGGCCGGTAATTCTGTCAGCAATCGAATAGTACATTACTTCAGGCCATTGATCATTTCTCAGACCGGGATATGACAAATAGTATTTGTTGTTGTACTTATGTAACCAGGGTCCTTCCTGCAATTGGGGTAGCCCGGCGGTAACATCGGTAAGTGTACCGGGTACAACCGATAGCAAATCGTCATGCAGTTTCCCAATATAGCATTTCCGGGCATGGGCATATATAATATAGGGCTGTTGATCATCATCGATAAATAATGCAGGATCCATGCCCTCAATATCGCGAATGATGCCAATACTGGTAAAAGGACCTTCGGGCAGGCTGCTGACTGCCATACCAAGCTGGAATTTGTCGGAGTTTTGTTTGTTTCTCATGCAAAAAACCAGGTAATAATTGCCTTTCCAGTAAGCAGCATCAATGGCCCAGGCGTGCGAAATAGCCCAGTCAACATCGTCTACCGACAACACGCGGCCATGGTCGGTCCAGTTTACAAGGTCTTCGGTTGAAAATACATGATAATCAAACATAGTACCATGATGATTTGTGCCATTGGCATCGTGCGAAGTATACAACCACAGTTTGTTGGGATTATCAGACCACACATGGGCCGAAGGGTCAGCGGCATAAATGTGCGATATTAATGGCGGCTGGGCCATAAGCCCTGATGAGATCAACAACAACAATGCGGAAAAAACTATAAGGCCTTTCATATGGGTTGCGTATTTTATTTGCGTAAGCGTTTTTTATTTATTTTCAGGTGATTGTTCAAAATCCGAACCGTTTTCAATGCTCACAGGTTTGGCAGATGCATTTCCGGGAGCTCCTGAGCCGCGGAAATTGTTAATCCGTAAAGTCCGGAAATTTTCAACTTCAATGCCATGGGTAAAGAAAGGATATTGCGGGTTCTCCCATTCGAGCGCAAAATCGTTAATGACAAGATTCGTAACAAACCGGGCATATAATCCGGGGATATCATGTTCAAACAACGATTGTTTTGGGTCAAGGCACCCCCTCAGGTCGATATTTCCTCCGGCATATTCGTTCAGGGCACTGTTTAGCAGCTTAAACCTGATATTTTCGAACCGGATGTTCTCCAAGATGCTTTCGTCGGTGCCATAAAGCAAAATGCCGTTCTCCGAGCGACAAATGATATCGCGCAGGGTAACATTTTTCACCTGGCCAATGATTCCGCCATTTTTACTTCTTATGGCTGAAATATGGACAGGCTCGCCATTGCCCCACCAATCACCTGTATGCAGCCGGGTCTCGATGGTTGCCCCGGAAATATTAATATTTTCAATTGAACCCGAATCGCGCACAAAAATGCCAATACCGCGGTTTGAGTCAAATATATTTATGTTACTGATGTTGATGTTTCTTACCGTGTTCTGATCTTCGAAACCGATGCGGATTCCGCTGGAACGGGATTGAAGGTTACAGTCCGATATATTGATATTTTCAGATTTGTGGCGGAGATTATAGTAACCCGGCAGTTCGTAATGGTAGGCATAGCCCGTAATGGCAATGGCATCGTCACCAGCCCTTATATCGCAATCCGATACATTTACGTTATTGCACGAGGTAATATCCAGCCCGTCGCTGTTGGGTGTTTCGAGACTATTCCAGATTTTAACGCCTTTTACAATTACGCCGTCGCAGTCAGCAAAATGAAGTGTCCAGAAAGGCGATTTAGCGATCAGCACATTCTCGACCAGAACATTTTTGCACTGCGAAAAAATAATCATTTGGCGCGGTCGCGAAGCGAGCGGATCTACCGGCCCATCGCCTATTCCGGATATTACCTTCCGGAAGTTTTCTTTCTGCCGGGTATGGGTGGTACCTCCCCATTCAATTTTCTTTGCCTTATTCCAGTTGAAAAAAGTCTCTTCGCTGCCATCAAAGGTTCCGCTTCCGGTAATGGATACATTTTCTGCATTAAGCGTGAAAAGCATTCCGTAATGGGTTTTCCCAAAACCGGGACGCTCGAAGGGTTCATAATCGCTCATCAACGTACTTCCCTTTAATACAGCACCTGCTTCGAGATGCAGGTTGATGTTTGATTTCAGGTGAATGGTACCGGTAACATAAACCCCGGTGGGTACATAAACCATTCCACCTCCCATGGAATAGCACTTGTCGATTGTCTGCTGAATAGCAGCGGTATTGAGGGTTTTACCATCGGCAACTGCTCCAAAATCCCTTATGTTGTAGGTTTGTGAAAGACCCTCGGAAGCAATTGCAATAATTGCCGGTATAAAGATGTGCTTTAGGTTCATATTATTTTAAATTAGTCCCAGTTAAAAGTTTCGGTTTCGCCATTGAGTTTCCATTTTACAGGAAATGCATTTTCGAGCCAGTCCAGGGGTTCACCAACCGGGAGGTCTTTTGAGGCCAGCGTAAAACATTCCTTAATTAAAGCCTTCTGTTCGGCTCCGGTGGCTTCGGGTTGGGCTGAGATAAACAGTGGTGTTCCGCTTTTTGCCAGGAGTTCCATCCATTGTTTGTTTTTATCCCAGGGTACTTTGGGTGTCAGTCCTACA
>JAFGBL010000141.1 GCA_016933115.1 Bacteroidales bacterium
ATGGAATCAATGGAACACAGCGTTGAAAGATAAAAGGAATCAGGTTAAAAAAAGAGGCTTGCGGCCTCTTTTTTTTATTTTGAGTTTTATTTTCATCACCCACACAGACCATAATTTTGGGACTCACCTCTAATCAAACTTCAAACCCTGAATCCTGAACATTTTCTTACCAATTGTCATCCTTCTTCTCCGGCTTCGGTTTCATGCCCTCTTTCAGGCTTTTGATCCATTCCTGGACAAATTCATAGATCTGATCCAGGTTGGATTGAGAGTATTCATTGTATTGCGGGTCATCTTTGTCGAGCCACCTTTCCACCGGAAATTTGGAAGCATCACGGAGGATAAAATCATACAATGTATAGCGATACCTGCCATCTTTGAATTCAAGGGTAAATTGATACTGTATCTTTCCTGCATCAATGCTGTTGCCGTCTTTATCGGTATTTTTGATATTGAACCGGTGGAGGCCTTTGATAATGCCGCTTTTAGCATCCCGGGTTTTAGTAACATCTACCGGGTTGGCATAAAATTCATTGATCCATCCGATTGCCCGGTTGAAAAAATCGTCTTTTGTTCCTTCTTCTTCCACAACTTCCTGGTAAGTTATCTGACCTGTCGTTTCATCTATCGGAAATTTCGACGATTGCTGGGCTTTGGGAATAAGTGGCAAGATAAAAGTAATTAAAATCAGGAGATATAATTGCTTTAGTTTCATTGTCATATTTAGAAGTTTTTTTAATAACGATAAAAATAGGAAAATGATATAATCAAAATAAAAACCCCTCAAGAAGAGGGGTTATATCAGCTTTAAACATGTTGCTATTAGTACATGCCGCCCATTCCGCCCATGCCACCCGGAGGCATTGCCGGAGCACCTTCTTTTTCTTCCTTGTGCTCAGCTACCACACATTCGGTAGTGAGTAACATACCTGCAATGGAGGCTGCATTTTCAAGGGCAACGCGAGCCACTTTTGTTGGATCGATTACACCAGATTTGTAAAGGTTTTCATATTTATCAGTCCTGGCATTGTACCCGAAGTCATTCTTCCCTTCTTTTACTTTCTGGACCACAACAGAACCTTCCAGTCCGGCATTTTCAACGATCTGGCGCATAGGTTCTTCCAATGCCCTGCGGATGATCTGGATTCCGGTATCTTCATCTTCATTTTCACCCTTGAGGTTTTTCAATGAATCAATTGCCCTGAGGTATCCAACTCCCCCACCTGGGATAATTCCTTCTTCAATGGCTGCACGGGTTGCATTCAACGCATCATCAAAACGGTCTTTTCTTTCTTTCATTTCAACTTCACTGGCAGCACCAACATAAATAACGGCAACACCTCCCGCCAGTTTAGCCAATCTTTCCTGCAATTTCTCCTTGTCGTAATCCGAAGTTGTTGTTTCAATCTGCTTTCTGATCTGGTTGATCCGGCTATGGATATCTTCTTTTTTGCCTTTTCCGCTTACAATGGTCGTGTTTTCTTTATCAATGGTGATCTTTTCAGCAGCTCCCAAATGATCGAGTGAAGTATCTTCAAGCTTATAGCCTTTTTCTTCCGAGATCACGGTTCCACCGGTCAGAACAGCAATATCTTCCAGCATTTCTTTTCTCCTGTCACCAAATCCCGGAGCTTTAACGGCAACTACTTTCAGTCCACCCCTCAGTTTATTGACAACTAAAGTTGCAAGGGCTTCAGTTTCCACATCTTCAGCAACGATCAGCATGGGCCTTCCTGATTGAACAACCTTTTCGAGTATAGGGAGCAGATCCTTCATCACTGAAATTTTTTTGTCGTGGATAAGGATAAAAGGATTTTCGTAAACCGCTTCCATCTTTTCCGTATCGGTCACAAAGTAGGGTGAAATATAACCTCTGTCAAATTGCATTCCTTCAACAACATCCACGTAGGTTTCAATACCCTTTGCTTCTTCGATTGTGATCACGCCGTCTTTTTTCACCTTGTCCATGGCTTCAGCAATCAGCTTGCCGATGGTTTCATCGTTATTGGCCGAAACTGTAGCTACCTGTTGTACCTTTTCGCCACTGTCGTTTATTTGCTTGGTTTGTTTTTTCAGTGATTTGATCACTTCCACAACAGCCTTCTCAATTCCCCGTTTGAGGTCCATTGGGTTGGCACCAGCAGTGACGTTTTTAAGTCCGGTGGTAACAATTGACTGTGCCAGAACGGTTGCAGTGGTAGTGCCATCACCGGCAATGTCGTTGGTTTTGGAAGCTACTTCCTTAACCATTTGAGCTCCCATGTTTTCAATTCTGTCACTCAATTCAATTTCCTTTGCTACGGTTACACCGTCCTTTGTAATTGACGGAGCTCCGAATGATTTGTCGAGAATAACATTACGCCCTTTAGGGCCCAATGTCACTTTTACTGCATTACTTAATTCATCAACGCCTTTTTTCAGCGCTTCTCTTGCTTTCAGATCGAAAATAATGTCTTTTGCCATTTTTATTGAATTTTAATTAATTACAAATTAACAAGTTAAATGATCGCATAAATATCTGATTCTTTCATGATCAGGTAATCCCGGCCTTCATAAGAAATTTCAGTTCCCGAATATTTTCCGTAAAGCACGTTATCACCCACTTTAACAGTCATTTTCTGATCGGCCGTTCCAGGACCAACAGCCACTATTGTTCCCCTTTGGGGTTTTTCTTTGGCTGTGTCAGGGATAATGATTCCTCCGGCTGTTTTTTCCTCAGCTGAAGCAGGTTCAATCAAAACTCTGTCTGCTAATGGTTTTATCTTCATTTTTGCCATAGTAATTTGGTTTTATAAATTATTTCAAATGATTTTGTTCGTTGACTTCAACCCGCTTTGACATATTTTATGCCAAATGATTTTTTGTGTCTGAAACTTATGGTTTTAACTTCATAAATAAAAAACATGATTTACATTTATGGATGTTACTGTTTGATTTTCAATGAATTTAATCAAAAGTTGCAAATGTTTCCTTATTAAGAAGGCAAAACTTTCAGTAAAAAAAAATGTCAGAATGAAATGACAATCTGACATTTTTAATTTGTTAAATTTCTTTTATTCTTCGCCGGATTGTTCTGGCTGGTTCTGATCCGATGCCGGAGGAGGAGTAAAATCTTCCATAGGCTGAACATCGGGTAAATCCTGATATAATTCCTGCAATTCACTTTCGCCTGCCTGTACTCTTGATCCCCTGGGGATCACAAAAATTGAGAATAAACTTAGTACGAGCAGAGCCATTGCTAATGTCCAGGTAGATTTTTCAAGGAAATCGGCTGTTTTTCTTACACCCATAAACTGGTTAGAAGATGAGAAATTAGAGGCCAATCCACCGCCTTTGGAACTTTGAACCAACACGATGAGGGTCAGCAACACACAGGTTACTATGATCAAGACCGCTACAATTACATATGCTCCCATTTTATTTTATCTTTAAGTATTCGTTATCAGACTATTTAATCTCCTTTTGGATTTTTTCAATTTGGGCTGCAAAGTAACTACTTTTTCCGGGATTAATCAAACTTAATTTCTTATAAATATTTATGGCTTTAAGTAGGTTGCCTTGTTTGTAATGAATTTCGGCAAGTGTTTCAGAAACAATGGCATCGTCGTCGATAAGGCTTTGTTTGGCAAAATCCACCGGGTTAAAAAATTCGGCTTTGGCAACCGATGTTATTTTAGGTTCTTCCTTTATAAATTTATCAATCAGTTCCTGTTTAGATTTATCGAAAGTCTTTTCTACAGTTGGTAACCGTTCGGCATCTACTGGTTTGTAAACGGTCGGTTCTGATCCTTTAATCTTCCCTTGTGCAGCCGGCTTTTCACTGATCAGCCTCTCCAATTGTGTGGCAAGGTGCAATAATTTGACTTCCTGATCCGGATTATTTTTGTATGGTTGTTGCCTTTCGGAAATTACCTCAATTTCATTTTTCAAAATTCTGATTAAATCCTGCAGGCCATTCCTTTCTTCAGAAATATCAGCAGGGGGCGTATTCTTTGTTTCGGTCTTAAAATCTCTAGCAATGTTTGTAATTCGATCATCCCCGAGTGAATGTATCAGCTTTTTTAAAAGCTTGCGATCAGAAGCATAGGCTGAAGCCACTTTCAACTGCTGGTTGAACCTGATATTTTTTTCCTTGTATAAAATTAAAGTGAAAAGGATATCGGCAGTCTGGCAATATGGGTACTCTTTCACCAATCCTTCGAGTAAATGAACACTTTCTGCATTCATTTTTTCAGGGGATTTAACGTAATCGATGAATTGCTGCCGGTTCATGATTTACCAGTTTACTACAGCCTTGTTAAACACATCCTCCACTAACATTTGGTTTATCTCTTCAATCAAACCATCCTGAACCTCTGTCAGGTTCTGGCTGCTAGAATAATCTGCATAACGTGTGAATGTAGTTCCTGAAAAGCTTAAGTTATCATCTATTTTATTTGTAAAAGTTACCTCAATCACTACGGTAAGGCGGTTCAAAGCTGCCTGATCATTTCCCTGTATGGCTACGGGCTGGGTCTGATATGATTTGATAAATCCTTCCAACACCATATCTCCCCCATCGTTTACCAGTACCAGGCTGGTTTCATTCACAAATTTATCCCTCAAGGCATCCGTCAGGGTTTGACTAAGAGTTGGGACAACGAGTGAGGCATTATTGGGAAAAAATTTAACGTTGACGGTTTTTGCTTCAGGCGGAATGGAAGCTCCGGTAAAGGAATAATTCATTTTACAACCACTCAACATAGCAAAAGTGAGAAAAGTTGCAATGAATAGATATTTCGCCGGTTTCACTTTCATTCGATATTGTATTCTTTAATTTTACGGTAGAGTGTTCTTTCAGAAATTCCCAACTCTCTGGCAGCGCTTTTCCTTTTTCCATTGTGTTTGGCCAATGCCTTTTTTATCAAATCAATTTCCTTGTCCTGAATGGAAAGCGATTCCTCAATTACTTCTGATTCTTCGATGGGTTCCACCACATGGTCATCATGTGTATGGTGAAAATTATAATCGGAAATAGATTCTCCCGCCGGTTCAAAATTATCGTATAGTTTTTTGATCAGTTGGGCATTATTTTGCTGAAGATCTTTCGTTAGATCCTCATTTTGCAATATTTCACCTACCACATGTTTCAGGTCATGAATATCCTTTTTCATGTCGAACAAAACCTTATAGAGCAAGTCACGCTCGGATATGTCCTTATTGTCGCTGTCCTTTCTATAAAGTACGGGCAGATCGCGCTGTTGGATATGGGGCAGATACTTCAACAAAGTTTCTGCTGTGATTTCCCGGGTTTGTTCGATTATTGAAATCTGCTCCGTAATATTTTTGAGTTGCCTCACATTGCCGTGCCAACGATAATTGATCAGCAGTTTTATTGCTTCAGCATCGAGCTGTAAAGGGGGCATCCTGTATTTTTCGGCAAAATCGGTTGCAAATTTCTTGAACAACAAATGAATGTCCTCCTTCCGCTCTCTCAGTGGTGGAACCTTGATAGGAACTGTATTTAAGCGGTAATAAAGATCCTCCCTGAATTTTCCCTGACTGATTGCATCGGTGAGATCAATATTTGTTGCAGCCACCACCCTGACATTGGTTTTAATCACTTTAGAGGAACCTACCTTAATGAATTCTCCCGATTCCAACACCCTCAACAAGCGTACTTGAGTGGATAAAGGCAATTCGGCAACTTCATCCAAAAAGATAGTTCCGGTATTTACCACTTCAAAATAACCTTTGCGGGATTCATGAGCTCCGGTAAACGAGCCCTTTTCATGGCCAAACAATTCGGAATCGATAGTTCCTTCAGGAATAGCGCCGCAGTTGACGGCAATATAAGGGCCATGCTTGCGTGAACTCAACTGGTGGATTATCTTCGGAAAAACCTCCTTTCCTACACCACTCTCACCCGAAATTAAAACCGTAAGGTCGGTGGGGGCTACCTGAGATGCAATATCAATCGCCCTGTTGAGTAAGGGTGAAATGCCGATAATTCCAAATCGTTGCTTTATTGCCTGAACATCCATGAATCAAATTGTCAGTTTTTTTGCAAAATTACCAAATTAACTGCAAAAATGTCTTAATTATTGTTAACCTGATTAATTCATAAAATTAATGAATTAATCACCGAAGGCCGAACCGGTGGGACCGGTTCGAGGGTTAACCCTCGAAAAAGTTTAACAACTTTTTCGGCTTTTAGCCGCGAATTGCGACTAAAAGTGAAAAATTCATAAATTTTTCAGGTTAAAACCAAAATGAGGAAATATTGGAATATTCATTTTTATACCTTCCTTTACAAGAATAATTTTAATTTTGAATGCAATCATAATGAAAGGTGAAGATTTAACAAACTTAAAACTGAAGTGAAACTCCTAAATAATAAAATATCTTGAGCATTCATCTCAAATTCGGCGTAGAAAATTATAGAATTTTTAGCGAATATACGGAGTATGATATCAAACCATTAACCAACCGCTTCAAGTGTCACGCTTGAAGATGCAACAAATAGTAGGGCATGTTTGGATTTAAGTGAAGCTGTATTGTGCTCAAGATTTGCTTTTGAATGAATAATGGTAATTTTATGATCAAACTTCAAGCGGGACACCTGATTGACAGCATGACAGGCTTGTAGCTGGGCAAGGGAAGAATCATCATTATAAAATTAAATATATCTCCTGATTTTGTACCAAACAATGGCAATACCTTCCCGGATCACGGTAATTTCATATTTCAGGTAAGTCCACATATTGTATCGCAGGTCGACGCTTCGGTCAGGGTTCCTGAATAATTTATTACGCTCCGAAGGTGAGACCAATAGGTCTTCGTCAAAATAAGCTTCAAAAGTCGGTAATCCGTAAACGTGATCGAATCCGAGTTTTTCAAACGTTTTGATGCACCGGTACATGTGCTCGGGTGATGAAACAACCAGCAGGTTGGCTGAGTTTTCGTTCGAAAGCATGGATTTAATTTCCCTGGCCTGGTAATAGGTGTTTGTTCCCCTGGTTTCGAACAATACCCTTTCCTCCCCAATGCCCCATCGATTCAGTTCCTCAAACATCCGCCATGCATCACTGTTTTTAAAATCCTTTGCTTCCGATGGCATGGCAATAATAATCCTTGCTTCAGGAAAATTCAATGCAGCACGGGCTGCATAATTACATCGCATAAGGCCTTCCGGGCCGGGCATTCCTCCTGCTCCCATCAGAATAATATAATTTGGATCAGATTCTATTTCAGCATGGTAAGTACCGAGTTTATAATAAGCATTGTAAGGTTGATCGGTAAACGAAAAGATGATCATCAGCAATGCAATTACACCCAGCGAAAAAACCAGGTATTTAAGGATTTTAAGTATGATTTTCCAAATTCTTTTAACCATGACTTAGCATATTGCAAACCGATAAAATAAAAAGGCTGGGTGTAAAAATTCTAACCCAGCCTATGTAAAATGGATATATTATTTACTGTTTTTAACCTCTTTTTTGAGCCTTTGAATGTGGCCTCTTCCCAGCGCTTTCACTTCGCAACCCAATTCAAAATACCTGCGGATTTTATCATCACTCAAAATGCCGAAAGCATCGATAACAGCGATCGGACCTCCTGCCCACTTCACAACGTCATCAGGATTTAAATCCAGGTATTGTTTGTGTGGAACAGCAAGCACCAGCGCTTCAACACCTTCAAGGGTTTTGGCCAGGTCCTTTTGAACCGTCACCTCTTTCAAATGTTCCTGGTTCCTGAAGAAACGGGCCCATGAATGGTCCGGATTTTCGTCCTGTTTTTCAAATTCATCCCATACATCCACATAGGGATCGTGGACCCGCATTTCAGCTCCCATTTCGGTAAGTTTTCTTACGACCAATTCGCTTCCGCTATAACGGGTGTCACCCACGTCCTGCCGGTAGCTGGCTCCGGCAATCAGCACCTCCGATCCGGCTATATATCGGCCCATATTTCTCAAAGCATCCCTCACCAATTCGGCTACATGCAATCCGCGTGTATCATTAATGTCAATGGCCGTTGGTGTAATCTGGAAAACATTGTCGCCATCCTCAAATCCGAGTATATGACGATAAGCCCAATAACCCAATCCTCCGTCTTTTGGCAGGCAGTAACCTCCGATTCCCGGTCCGGGGAAGATCATATTGCTGTGGGTTGGCCGCATTTTTATGGCATTCATCACCTTGATCAGGTCTACGCCGTTGCGTTCGGCAAATAAACTCCACTCGTTCATAAATGCCAGGATGGTAGCCCGGTATGAATTCTCAACAATTTTGGTCGTTTCCGACTCGATGGGGCGGTCCATCACCGTCAGCGGGAAATTTTTGGTGTTCAAAACTTCATGCAGGAATTTTTCCACCCGGTTTCGGGCTTCTTTATCACAACCTGAACAAACCCGCCAGAAATCACGGATGGATGATACATATTCCTTTCCGGGCATCACCCGTTCGAAACTGTGCGATAGAAGCGGCGTTTCCATTAATCCGCGTTTTGCAAAGGCTTTCTTCAGGATGGGCCAGGCCACAAATTCTGTGGTTCCAGGGGCTACTGTAGTTTCAATAAGAACCAGTGCATGGGGAGGAATGGTCTCGCCAATGGTTTTCATGGAAGCTTCCAACGCTGCCATGTCGGTTTCGCCGGTACGCATATTGCCCAGGTCTTGCTTTGCATAATCGCATTGTACATCAACAACTACCACATCTGCCAGTTTCAGGCAGTCATGGTTGAAGGTGGCAACAAAGGTTTTTTCCTGGTTCACCGTCCGGGTGATCAGTTCGTCCACTTCCGGATCTTCAGCTTTAACGGGAGATTCACCCCGGTTTACCACCGGTATTTTCCAATAACTGCGGGCGCTGGGGCGCTGGTATCCGATGACAAATTTCGAATATTTTCCTTTTTCATCCCGTGTATCAGCCACAATTGCGGCCATTACAACACCAACAAAGCCAAGGCCCATCACAACAACTACTTCCTGTCCCTTGTTTTTGGCTTCGTCCGCCAGTATTTGCAAACGTTTAAATTCGGCATCGTATTCGGCCTTGTCTGGTATTTCAAATTTTTCTCCTTTCGGACTGATTGAATAATTATTTTTCATCTTAAAATTTTGTTAAAAAATTATCTGATTTTTGCGTTTAACTTTTCTTCGAATGTTTTCATCATTTTGTTCATGATCCGGTCTATCACCTGGTCTGTGAGGGTTTTTTCTTCATCCTGCAAGATAAAGCTTATTGCATAGGATTTTTTTCCAGGTTCGATGTTTTTACCTTCATAAACATCAAAAAGATTTACTGACTTCAGCAATTTATTTTCAACCTGATAAGCGAGCTTTTCAATCTCAGCATAAGGAATGTTCTTGTCGAGCAACAAGGCCAGGTCGCGGCGAACCTCAGGGAATTTGGGTAGTTCACGAAAACCGACTTTGTATTCCGTGCTTAACTTCAACAATAATTCCCAGTAGAACTCAGCATAAAGAACATCCTGTTTGATATCGAAATCATTGAGTACTTTTTTCGATATTTTTCCCAAAATCAGAACCGGACGATCCTGATACCAGAATTCCATTCCTTCCGAAAGGTAGGATTGGCTGTTTTCTTTTTGCTCAAGAATTGACCAACTGATTCCCAACCTACCCAAAAGGTTGCCAGAAATGGCTTTTATAAAATAAAAATCGACCTTTTCTTCGGATGTTTTCCAGCTTTCTTTTTCTTTTCTACCGGTCACCCAAATAGACAATTGGGCAGGTTCTTCATATTTTCCCAGTACACCTTTATTCTTATCCGGATGTATCATTTTCTTATAAGTACTACCGAACTCGAATAATTTCAGGTCGAAATTTTTCCAGTTCATGTTATAGATCAGGGTCTCTAATCCACCGTATAGCAGTGTTTGCCGCATTACGTTCAGATCGCGGCTCAACGGGTTCAGTAAGGGAACGCTTCGCTCTGCAGAAAAATCGGGATTGTTTTCATAATAAACCGATTTGGTCAGCGAATTATTCATAATCTCCCTGAATTCATTGGCTGATAAGTAATCCGCAACCAAATTTCTGATATTCTCCCGGTCGGGTTTTTTGGTGAATGAAACTGATGATCTGAGTTGGTTCGGAATCTCTACATTATTATACCCGTATATTCGGAGGATTTCTTCGGTTACATCTGCTTCACGCGTTACATCCACACGGTAAAGAGGTGTTTTTAATAAAAGTCCGTTGTTGTCTTCGCCATCAATTTCAAAATCGAGCGAAAGTAAAATTTTACGGATCACATCTTTTCCAATGGCTTTCCCTATGAGCCTTTCAATGTGCGACCAGGATATGGGAACTGTAATTTTTTCAAATGGTTTCGGGTAAACATCTTTCACCTCCGATGAAATGGTACCTCCAGCAATTTTCTTAATGAGCAGGGCCGCCCTTTTTAAAGCGTAAGGAGCCATTTCGGGATCTACGCCCCGCTCGAAACGGAAGGAAGCATCCGTTTGCAGGTCGTGGTGTTTGGAAGTCCGGCGAATATGTAGCGGGTCGAAAAAAGCGCTTTCCAGGAAAATATTCTTTGTTTTTTGAGTTACTCCTGACCGGATGCCGCCAAAAACACCGCCGATGCACATTCCTTCCTTTGCATTGCAAATCATCAGGTCATCTGCGGTCAGTTTGCGTTCTTCTTCATCCAGGGTTATGAAAGTGGTTCCTGCAGGCAGTTTTTTAACAACCACCTTGTTCCCGGTAATTTCGTCCGCATCAAATGCATGCAGGGGCTGTCCGGTTTCGTGGAGCACAAAATTGGTGATATCGACGATGTTGTTGATAGGCCTCAACCCGATAGCATTCAGCCGGTTCTTCAGCCAGTCCGGTGATTCCGTTACTTCGATTCCAGTAAGTGTTACTCCCATATAACGCGGACAAGCCGATGTATTTTCAACGACGACATCAATATCGAGATTGGTATTTTCAGTTTTAAAATTTTCAATGGAGGGCAGATTCATCTTTCTGCCCGATTTTCCTCCTTTGATGAAATCCAGATTATCCATTACAGCCTTAATATCCCTGGCCACCCCGATATGCGACATGGCATCGGTACGGTTGGGGGTCAGGCCGATTTCAAAAACAAAATCCTCTTCTATTTCAAAGTATTCGGATGCTGACATTCCTGTTTTGGCCGAAGGATCGAGAACCATGATTCCTTCGTGCGAAGTCCCAAGTCCTAGTTCATCTTCGGCACAGATCATCCCTTCGGAGAACTCCCCCCGGATTTTTGTTTTCTTGATCTCGAACGACTCTTCTCCGCTGTATAGAATGGTTCCGGTAGTTGCTACCAGCACTTTCTGGCCCGCAGCAACATTGGGGGCTCCACAAACGATGGGCAAAAGGTTGCCTTTTCCAATGTCAACCGTGGTCAGGCTCAGCTTATCGGCATTGGGATGTTTGATGCAGGTTTTTACTTCCCCGATCAACACCCCCGTGAGGCCTCCTTTGACAGATTGCCATTTTCCCAGTCCTTCCACTTCGAGCCCGCAACCGGTAAGCAGTTCCGACAAGGCTTCAGGCGACAGGTCAAAATCAAGATATTGTTTCAGCCAGTTGTACGATACCTTCATTGATACTTGGAATTTCTTAAGAAAGTGCAAATGTAAAGATTTCTGAAGTGTCGTGATAAATTTTGACTGTGAAAGGTGAAATTGCTTGAAATTACTTGTAGGAAAGGAGTAAAGGTAAAAAAAATCAGTCAATCCCGGAATTAAATGTCATGCCGAATCCCGCTCAAGAGGAATGAAACCTCTATTGCGACAATGTAAAAGTGCAGCCAAAAGATTTTTCCCTATCGCACAGGATGACAAAAAAAAGAGAAAAACAAAAAATTATTTGTCATGCTGAGCTTAGTGAAGCATCTGTGCTACAATTAAAATAAATGAACTTAGATTCTTCGCTACGCTCAGATTGACAAGAGGAATAAAGTGGAGAACGTCAAAAAAATAAGGCCATAAATATGATGTGAAACCTGTATCCGATCAACTTATCAAACTCCAGTTCGGTTTGTTTTTCCGAAGGGCTTTTAATCCTTCCAGAATGGGCAGGTTTTTTTCCAACTGCAGGTGCGGGTCTTCATTCAGTATAGTAGCGGCCAGACTGCGTGCGGTTTTTAGTATTTTTTCATCCTTGATGATGTCGGCAATCTTCAGATCGAGGATACCGCTTTGCTGGGTTCCCTGAAGATCGCCGGGCCCGCGCAGACGCAGGTCGGCCTCGGCAATCTCAAATCCGTCGGTGGTTTGAATCATGGTTTTGATCCGCTGCCGGCCATCGTTTGTAAGTTTGTCTTTTGTCATTAAAAGACAGAACGCCTGATCGGCCCCCCGGCCCACCCGCCCCCTGAGCTGGTGAAGCTGCGACAACCCGAAGCGCTCCGCATTTTCAATTACCATTACCGTGGCATTGGGAACATCCACACCCACTTCGATGACCGTCGTTGCGATCAAAATCTGGGTCTCACCCTTTACAAACCGTTGCATCTCATAATCCTTGTCCTGAGTTTTCATCTGCCCGTGCACCATGCTGATCGCATATTCAGGGAGGGGAAATGCCCTGGAAATGCTTTCGTAACCGTCCATCAGGTGCTTGAGGTCAAGCTTTTCCGATTCGTTGATCAATGGGTAAACGACATAAATCTGCCTGCCCTGTTTGATCTGCTTTTTAAGGAATCCGAACACTTTGAGCCTGTCCTTGTCATAAAAATGGGCTGTTTTAATGGCTTTCCGCCCGGGTGGCAGTTCGTCAATCACAGATACTTCAAGATCTCCGTAAAGGGTCATAGCCAGCGTACGGGGAATGGGAGTAGCGGTCATTACGAGTACATGCGGTGGAATGGTATTTTTTTTCCAGAGTCTCGCCCGTTGTGCCACCCCGAACCGGTGCTGTTCATCGATCACCACAAATCCCAGGTTTTTGAAAATGACCTTATCTTCGATCAAAGCGTGCGTCCCGATCAGGATTTGAAGGGTACCTTCCTGCAGTTCGTGGTGCAATTTTTTCCGGGTTGGAGTTTTGGTTGAACCTGTAAGCAAGTGCATATGAATGCCCAATCCCTTGATCATTTCAGAAATTGTATGAAAATGCTGTTTGGCGAGGATCTCGGTGGGAGCCATAAGGCAGGCCTGGAAACCGTTGTCAATTGCTATGAGCATGGTCATGAGTGCCACCAGTGTCTTACCGCTTCCGACATCTCCCTGCAACAGCCGGTTCATTTGTTTGCCGCCGCCCACATCCGCCCTGATTTCCTTGATCACCCGTTTCTGGGCGTTGGTAAGTTGGAATGGTAGGTTGTGTTCGTAAAAGCGGTTGAAGTATTCTCCCACAACAGAAAATTTGAACCCGTTGATTTTTTCGATCCGTAATAATTTAAGCTTTAACAAGTTTAGTTGGATAAAAAACAACTCTTCAAATTTGAGTCTTGCTCTTGATTTTTCCAGTAATTCCTGGCTTTTTGGAAAATGGATATTAACCAGGGCATCTTCCCTGGGAAGAAGTTTCAGTTTGTCGAGCAAGTCATTCGAAATTGTTTCGGGGATCACGCCCTGAACCTGTAAGAGAAGGGTTTTCATGATCTTACTGATACCTTTGCTGTCGAGTCCACGGCTTTTTAATTTTTCGGTCGAAGGGTAAAAAGGCTGCAACTTTTCACCCAGATCGGCCTGGTGTTCGGCAGCCGGTTCAATTTCAGGGTGGGGAATATTGAATTTGTTATTAAAAATGGTCGGTTTTCCAAAAACAACATATTCTTCCTGCAACTTCAGTTTACCAAGCATCCATTTCACGCCCTTGAACCAGACCAGTTCGATGATCCCGGTTTCATCCTGTAACATGGCCACCAGCCTTTCCGACCTGGGTTTACCGATCTTTAAAATACTGATGATCCTACCTTTAAGCTGGATGTAAGTTGTATCGGATTGGATATCTGCAATGGTATAGAACCTGCTCCGGTCCACATACCTGAACGGGAAATGGGTGAGGAGCTGGTCGAACTGGTAAATATTCAGTTCCTTTTTCAGGACTTTGGCCCGTTTGGGGCCAACCCCTTTCAGGTATTCGATGGGTGTTTCAAGCAGGTTCATGGATACCGATTGACCCTCAAAAGTATGGAATTATGGGCAAAACCGTGTAAAAAAAAACTCCATCAGTCAGGTGGAGTTTACATATATCTTAGATCAGACTCAGAATTCCCAAAGTTCGTGTTCAAACTCAAACAGCTCGTTCTTAATCCTTTCAGCTTCGAGCAGGGCATCCATGCCTGATGCATAGTCGCTGATTTCCCGATCGTACACATTTTCTTCCTTATAAATGTAGCTGTCGAACATCCGTTTCCAGAAAAGCTCATCGTAAGTTCTCCGCTCGGCTCCGTTATGCCTGTTGAATACGGTTGCCTGAGCAAATACCGGGCGTGCCTCCGGGAAATAAATCCAGAACATATCGGTAAAACCGAAGAAATTACCATCATCATCATACAGGTTCTTGACCGGGCAAATACCGAGGATTCTCACATCCATCACTGAACGCTGTTTGTCAAAAAACCAGTCTTCCTTGACTTTAATTCTTTGAACCTCTGCCGGATCAAATTCTTCTTTAACTACTTCATAACGCAATATTCTTTGCGGATTATCGGGATCAAAGATCGGGACCGTATCAATACGTGTGAATTTATTTTCGATTTCCTGATATGTGAGTGGAACCAGGAACTGATCATCCTTTGTTGGATCATAAGCTGTAATTGAACCTTCGCGAATGGCATCCATCAGTACCGTCATGAAATTTTTCCAACCTTTTTGAGGTGTTTCGGGATAGTAGAAGGGATGGTTCAGCTTTTGCCTCAGATCCATTATCCTCCAGATCCGTTTTTTCCATATCACATCAGCTTCCCTTACCGGGTAATAGGGAATCGGTTTTTTATTATTCAGATGTATTTCATCAAATACGCCGTCGCGGGGGCTATCTAAAATCTGAGCAATAGAAGTAGTGCTGATTCCAATAATGAAACCCACAAAAAGCAAAAAGCTCAATAAAGTTTTCATAAAACCTCCGATCAATTTATTGTAATGTTAATAGATTCAATTTTTCGCGGGCCTTCGGGGCCTTTGACCTTAATATCACGGAAAACAATGATGTCATTCTTTTTCAAACTCTGAATCTGGTCCTTCATTTTTTGAGTAAATAACTGGCTTTCCGATTTTTCAGTAATAAAATATCCGCCTCCCTGAGGAATGAATATGGTAAATGATGTAACTTTAAAATCATATTCAAAATCAACCCAATCGGGTAATTGACAAACCAGGAATGGATTGGCCAGCATCTTTTTGGTTGAAATTTTTCCGTCATCATCCGAGCCAATAATTTTTGCAATGGGATCGGGTAATTTTTTCACCCTGAAAAGCTGTTCACCCATA
>JAFGBL010000142.1 GCA_016933115.1 Bacteroidales bacterium
AGAATAACATTTGAATAGCCAGGCACGCAATCCAATCCGTAGGTTGCATTACTGAAAAATGTACAGTTTATAAATTCAGGTGTTGATGCAGTTCCGTAGTTGTCGCTGATAAATGCCCCTGCTGTCCCGCTGTTCCGTAAAACTGAATTCGATATTGTCACGTTGGTTTCTGAAGCATGAATAAGCACACTTCCGTACTGATAGCCGCCATATTCAACTTCGCAGTAATTCATCAGACAACCAGGATCGGCCGACGAAAAACTGATGTTTCTCCAATCACCCGGTGCCGGAACAGCCAGGTTAGAAGTAAAATATATCCGGTGATCATCCGAGCCATTCGAAATCAGAACACCGTCTATGATCAATGCGGTCTGACTGTTGAATTTTACAACGCAATCAGGGTCAATAGTCAATGTTACGCCATCTGAAACTGTAACAGTGGAAGTGATGATGTGGGTTCCTGCTGTCCATGTTTCATTTGATGTAATGTTGCCACTGTGATAGGTTTGAGCGAAAGATAAGGCTAAACTAAAAGCAAAAATGCTTGTTGTAATCGACTTTTTCATAATGTGATTTATCATGATGGAATATTTTTAATGCTTCAAAAATAAATAATTTTCTTTTAAAATCAAAACCCTGTTTCACAGTACAATTTAATGAACTTTCTCAGAATGAACAAATTTCGGTAGCCAATAAATTCCCTTAACCAAAAAATTCTAACCTCCTGAGGAGAACTCCCCGGGTATCCGTATAATATTACTGAGGTCAACCAGGTTCGCCGGGTCAAAGATCATTCAGCATCATATGTTTTCCCTTTTTCAGTTTGTGTTAAATTCTGACCTGATAAAGTGAGTGCCATAACACCCAATACAACGATTATGGAAAATCTTTTCACGACTCCCGGGATAAGTATGGGAGACCGGCTTAACTGTGGCTCCTCCCTGTTATTCCTTGTCATTTTCATACCAAATATTAACCTCATTGCCTTAAACGGTCTGATAAAATACCAGTATACAGCTATCGTAAATGTGAAGGAGGTGAGTGTGATGAGCAGCACTTTCGCCAGAACGGAAACATCCCACTTTACCATGAAATATCCAATCACCACTATTACAGGCTGATGCAACAAATAAAAAGGATAAACAGCTTCATTGGCCAGTTTCCGGAGCGTATTGTTTTTGGTTAAGTATTGTTTGGCAAAACCTATGGCTGTCAATCCGCAGGAAAAAGCCACAAAGGGCTCAAGCATATCCCATAACAGGTTGCCGGCTTTTTCAGTCATCATGTATGGAACAGTCATCAAAACAACTGCTGTGGTGAATGCTTCGGTGAAAAACAACCACTTCTGTTTCCTGATCGATTCAGTAATAATATTGTCAGAGAGCAAAATAAATCCGGTAAGGAAGAATATCAGAAAGTACACTACCTCAGCCCAATCATCGAACAGGCCATGCGTATTCTCAGGAAAATATGGCCGGAGAAAGAGCTGGGATAAAAGCATCGGGATCACGAATATATTTGCTCCTAATTTTTTGGATACGATCCTGGCCAGTTTGCCGACAAAAAGGTCAAACTGACCGCTTCTTAAAAAATTTAAAAATGGGGAAATGAGCAGGGCTATGAAAAACAGGTAGGCAATAAACCACAAATGATGCCAGCTGAAGTTTCCCTCAGGATAAATTCCATCGAACATGTGCGGGTAAAATTCCAGTAAAGATCCAAACTGAGCCGTTTTCTCAATGTATACCTGAACCGGAACCAATGTAAACACACCCACCAATAAGGGTATGAACAGTCGTTTGAACCGTTCACCCAAATATTGCCAGGATGTTCGCTTGCCAAGGGCAAAACAGGTACCTGCGCCAGATATCAGGATCAGCAATGGCATGCGCCATTCGTGCAAAAACACCATTATGTACCATAAAACACTTTTCGGACCGGCCGTCACATCATTTTTTACATGCCATCCCCAGGAATTGAAAATCATTCCGATATGAAAAAGAAACACACTAAAAATAAGCAGGATACGCAGCCAGTCAATGTAATATTGACGATCTGACTTCTGATCTGCTTTTTGAATTGCTTTTGTTGCCATAATACTGAGATTTGAATTTCCGGCAAATCTAATGGCAGAGTAATGACTGCAACGACTTTCCCGATAAGCCCGACGTTCGTTCTTATCGGCAAGGTCAAAAACTGCCTTATAACTAATTGATAACTATTTGGTTAATTAATCTGACAATTTTCGCGAAATTCGGATGGAGTTTGCGAAGTAAGCTTCTTAAAGGCATTGTTAAATGCAGATTTTGAGTTGTAACCAACCTGTTCGGCCAATTCCTCAATGGTTATTCTTTTGCCTTTATCAGCCAGTATAATTCTTTTTGCTTCTTCAACCCTGTATTTTGCCAGCAATTCGAAAAAATTCATGTTGAGCAGTTCATTGATTACCTGTGACACATGATGGGAGGATTCATTTATTTGTTTTGCCAGACCTGAAAGAGAAGCTAAATTATTAGTGAAATATTTTCTGCCTTCCATCTCCAGCTTAATTTTAGATAAAATCATTTCCTTGTTATGTTCCGACAGGGTGGATTTTTGATATTTCGGCATTGGGAAATTAAGAAATGACTGTGGATGATCAAAAAATGCAGAGCGATTGAGTATCTGGTAACTCGTGGCAAAAATCATAAAGGATATATAGGCCGCTATAAGATATCCGCCAATGTCGCTGCCCATGCCGTAATAAAGCTTAGTGGCCAAAAAAATAACCATGATCATTACGAAATGGAACATCGTGTTGCGCATGACGACAAGGAGCTCATTTCCTGTGGTAAATACATTCTGGTTCAGTGATTTGAATTTTTTTAGCAATAATACAATGCCGGCAGTCATATAAATGGTGAAATGAACTGCGGTAAGTTCGTTTATATGGTATCGGATTCCAATTGGATCGTCCGAAATTTTCTCAATTACATCAAGGTATCCCCAATCGGGGTGCTTGGTTCCGATATATGAATTGTATTTTACCTCATTGGGCTGGATGAACTGAAAAACCATGTATACAAGCCAGAATGCCGAAATAACAAAATGTCCCCAGATATGCTCTTTCTTTTTAGGGTAAAGACTACTTCTGATGTAAAGGTAAACCAGGGGGGCAAAGGCAAAATTAGATGGTTCACTGTAATTGGTTATTGCCAGAAACCTGACAATGTAACCTGTGTTGTTGAGTAATTCTTCAAAAATACTGACAGACAGCAGAAACAACAGTATCCCCTGGTAACGGTTCGCCCGTCTGGAATTATTACTGTTCTTAATAAAAAACCAGGATATCAATATCCCCTGGAAAACACCCAGAAAAATAAACAGATCAAATAAACCGATATGAATCTCTGTTCTCATTAAACCTGTTATGGATCAATTCAATTCAGAATTGGCCATCTGAATATCAGAAATAATTATAGCGACCTGAATCCTGAATCGCGGAATAAAGATAGTAAAGAAAATCAAACATTTTTTTATTCGATGCAGATTCGGGTAATTTTCTGACAGGAAACTGATGCAATAAAAAGCGCCCGGTCTTACCCATGAGCTTTGCATGCCTCCAGTATCCGGGAAACCCAAAGTTGTTCATGCCTGTCAGGTTGAAAGGGCGGGTGTAGACTTCCATAAGCTCGTTGAACGGGTAAGCGGTCAGAAAGTAGTCATTGTCGTCGTTGCAAATGTCAAGTTTGAAAATTGCTCCTGTTTCCGGTCTCATACCAATGGCTTCAAAAAGTATATGAATCTCAGGGAGGTATCCTGTGTCGGTGTCGGTGGTGTTATTTGCTGAACCGTTCACTGTTGCACAGGCCTCAATGATAATATTCTGTCCATAATCTTTGGGTACGAAATGTCGGAGAAGCAAACAGTTACGGGATTTTCCCAGTCGGACAAATCGCCGTCAATTTTAATTTCTCCTGAAAAATATGGAACCGGCAAAGTGTCAAGCGGAGTATTGCATTGACCCATTGCCCTGACGAACACTAACCCTGATAACAGAAATATTAAAATTTACTTTTTATTAATAACAGGCATATCGTTCACCGGTTTTGCCATTCTGCTTATCATAAAAAAGCGGTTAAGGCGATCTCCAAAGATAATAAATAAAAAAACCACCAGAATATCCGGTGGCTTTTACAACCTTTGTGATCCCGCCGGGATTCGAACCCGGGACCCTATGCTTAAAAGGCATATGCTCTACCT
>JAFGBL010000143.1 GCA_016933115.1 Bacteroidales bacterium
GTGATGGTTATCCGACGCATAAGCACCGGCAAGGTTCATGGCGAGCCAATATTCTTCCCCCGCTTCCGAGTCGAGGTTGAGCCATGACAGGTGTTTGGCCTGGTTGGGAAGATTCCTTAACTGACAGGCTATTTCTGAGTATTTTTTGGCGATCTGAGCACCAAACCCTCTTGATCCGGAATGTGACAACAAGGCGATATAATTACCCTGGGGTATTTTCAATATATCATCCTCCTTTTTCACTTCAAGAACTCCCCATTCCACAAAATGATTTCCGGCACCGGAAGTACCGTGCTGGCTGTAGGCCAGGTCCTTCAATTCACGGATTGTTTTGGTGGTCTGCCATTCTTTGCGGTCGAACAAACCGGTATCAACATGGCTGCTTGTTTCCCCGCCAAAACCAAAAATTGTCTGATCAATGATCGATTCCTTAAGCTTAAAGCGCAACTTACCCAGTTCTTTTTCCCTGATGTTAAAAATGGACATACACATCCTGCAGGCAATATCAACACCGACGGCGTAAGGAATGACCACATTGCTATCCGTCGCCAGTACACCCCCGATCGGTAATCCGTACCCCACATGCGCATCAGGCATCAATGCACCGGCTTTAGAAACCGGAAGCCGCATGGCCGTATCCATCTGTTCCAGGGCGTCCGTTTCGATCTGTTCTTTTCCGAAAACCTTGTAATATAGTGGTTGACTTAAAATTGCTGTTTCTTCAATTGGTTTATGGATGTTTGTATCCTGTTGATTCAAATGAAAGGATGACTCAACGATTTGTCCGGCCAGATTTTGTAATAAAGAATCAGGATGTTTGAACCCTATCGGATCTTCCACCAGTTTTTTGAACAATTGAAGAATGTCCGTTTTGGAGTAAACTCCGGATTGTAAAAGTTTCTTGCCGGCCTTTCCCAGTCGCCTGATCAATTCCAGATCATAGATACCGAGTTGATGAAAATCACCGGATGTGAACTTTTGCCTTGACATTTATGTTATCATTCGTCTGCTTTTACTTCAATGTTATCAACTTCCCATGTAGCAGACAATTCATTTGTCGAAACATATTGGAATGCTATGTAAACCGTTTGGCCTGCATAATCCGAAATATCCACATTGCCTGATGAGGTCCATATCCAGCTTCCCTGCGAAAGATTAGCCGATAAAATTGACCATGAAGCGGTGGCAGGATCACCTGAATAATCCGTTGAAATTTTAACAATGATGTCATCACCGTCATAGTTCCTTGCCGACTCAAAAACCAATGTTGATAGTGAGAAGCCTGACAGGTCGATGGCCGGTGAAATCAGCCAGTCGTCGTTGGCGTGACTTCCGCTGCTGTAACCGCTTATCCTTGCACAGGGTGAACCATCGGGCCCGAAATTGTTATCGCGGTCCCACACCTGGGCACCAACCACACTTATGGTTTCCCAGTTACCCCAATTATCGTCAAAATTCTCATAAAGAACCGTACTACCCGAGCCTCCTGCTGTATTGACAACAATGTCGTCGAGGGTGCTGGAGGTAGTTTCACTGTCACTGCCTTTATATTTAAATGCAATGGCAACATTACCGACGAAACCGGACAGAGGAATGTCACCCGAAGGAACCCAGTTATAGTTACCGCTGCCTGAATTGGGCAAAGTGGGTGATAGTGGCGTCCAGGTTGCACTTTCAAAATTGGTACCGTCATAATCGGTAGAAGCCAGAACTTTTAAAGGCTCATTAACCGTATGGGCCCAGAATGCCATTCCGGCTTTAAAGCTCAGGATTTTGTCACCGTTTGTATTGATGACCGGTGGAGTGATCAGCCAGGTCTCCATATCGTCCAAACCTGAATTATATCCGGTTGCCTGTGCATAGGTATTGTCGTCGTTGCTGAAATATTTACCCTGCCACATCCGGTTACCGGCCACAATGATGTTGGTCCAACCTTCAAAGTTGATATTTTGATTGTCGTTTGCCGTTTCGAAATCTTCATTTACTGAAGGAACCGGGTCAATAGGTTCTCCGCCGCTTCCACACCGTTCGCCGGTCAACTGTACTTCGGAATATTGCCTGATCACAAGTTGAACATCATTGTTGTAAACACTGGCAATAGCTATCAATGATCCTCTTCCCGGAGGAAGGGTGTCGGCTGCGAAATTGGCATAACCGCTGGTACGAACAATGAGTGAGCCGCCGTCACAGTCTTCCAGGGTCCGGTTTATATCGATGAGGTTAACTGCATCGGCAAACGTCTGGCCCAGTTCTCCCTGGTTAAACTGAACATCTTCCAACCGGATCACAGTCGACTGATACAAATCGATGTTCGAAATAAGTTGTTGGATGGTCAACAACTTTGGCTCAAGGTTCATACGGGGTTTAATTTTATATGCATTTTTTGTAATCTCAAGATTATTGACCTGGTACAACTCATGGTACAATTCAATTTCACCACCCTGGAGCATGATGCGGACCGAATCACCCACAATCAAACCTCCCGTGAAGAGAAAATTCAATTGAATACCACCCGACTCATCCTGAATAAATGCCGATTTATAGATGTTCCCAGACTTATCATCCATGCCGACTTTGGCAAAAACAGAATAAGGCTCATCGAAGGTGAATGCTCCGCCATTTTCGATATACATCTGCTTGATTTCACCGATGGTGAGAACCTTGTCGGGATCAAAAGGAATTAAAGTTGAGGGTGGTTCATCGGGTTTATCCTTAACACAACTGTTTAAAAACAAAAGCGATGTTAGTAAAAATGATGCGGTCCAAAAAAATGCTTTTTTCATTTTGCTGTGATTATTGTAATTCTTGATTAAAATCTAAAGTTTATATTTAAAAAATATTGCCTCCCGTACAGGTAGAAATATTTATTCGGGAAACGATCCAGGTCGAAGGGATCATACCGGTATTGCTCGAAACCTCCAAAGGCAAAATCGGTAGTGTTAAGTATATTGCTTACACTGAAGTTAAGTGAAATGTAATAATCCTGGATTTTCCATGATTTACCGATATAAGCATCAAGTGTAGCGGCAGGTTTGAGTTTTTCCTGCTTCAGAATTTCATCCCTTTCAGGATAGTCCGGGTCATAATTACCTGCACCATCAATGGTCCTTCTGTCGGGATTGATCTCAATGTAAACATTGTCATAATAGTTAACATTGAATCCGGCAAACAGGTAATTATAAAAATATTTTACTCCGCCCGACAATGCAGTTTGGGGGAATCCGCCATCCCTGTAATTCTTTAAGTAAGCCGTACGATTAGAAATCACTTCTGCCACATTATCGGCTGAAATTGTGATTTCAGGCCTGGAATCATAAATATATACCCCATGAGCGACAACTCCAATCAATGTAAGTGTTTGGCTGACTTTGGCTTCAATACCGAGTTCCAGTCCATAATTTAATTTATCCACTCCGGTCATCTGGTAATTGATAAAAGACCTCAGGTCTTCATGGTAAAAACTTCTTAAATAAACCTGATCAATGAACTTTGTGTAAAAAACAGTCAATCTGGATTTAATATAAGGTGACCGAAAAATATAACTGGCATCGGCTGACATTATTTTTTCATTGTTCAGGTTATCAAGCACATCCTGCCGGGTTCGGGGTGATACATAAGAATTACGGAAAGAGGGTGCTTTCGTCATATAAAGCAGGTTTACACTTGCCAGGTGCCTTCCGGTAAGTTTGTATAAAACTCCTCCTTTCAATCCATAGTTGAAGAATTTTTGCTTTTCCGAATCGCCATATGAATCTTCTGGGAATTTACCATTTCTCATATGGCCTGTCCGCCAAAACTCATTGTACGAAAGGGTTCCACCGATAAAATATTCGACCTTTCCATACACAAATTCGGATTGGATGAAAAGTTTATAATCATTGATGTTGGCAGTATAATCGTAACCAAATTTATCTCCTTCCATCACCACATGGTTCGGAACATTCAGGTCATTCTGCATAAGAACACTATCCCTGAAATCGCGTTCGGCGAATTTGTCGTAATCTACATAATATTCACCTCCCAAAAGGTCATCAATTACTTTGAACTGATATCCTTTGTACAATGAAAGGTCGATTCCACCCGATAGGATAATGTTGTCGTTTAATATATGTTTTAAATTGGAATTGATGCCAAGTTGGCTTTTATCGTTACGCCGGTCTTCAATGATATAATTGGATCGGACACCGCTTACCGTATTTCCTTCGATCCCGTTTACGTCCTTAACAACATCCAGGTTTTTCCTGTTGAAATCGTACAATTCATCCCATTTGATCTGCCTGTAATTTTCATCGTTTAACCATAGCTCCTCGCGTTCTTCAGGCATCAAACCTTCATATTCTGCATCATAACTCGGTAGCCTTTTGTAATAATCAGGGCGAGGATCGGAATAGGTATCCCATTCCAAAGCAGTTGAACCTCCCCGGCCAAAAGCATAATAAGCTGATGAAGTTATCGATGTTGCAGACGATGGAGTCCAGAAATGGCTGAATATGATCATTGGTTGATGGTAATTGGCAACCCTGGCATTTCTCTTCTCACCGTTTTGATAACCCCAGTAAGGATTGTAATAATTGGTACCGGCCAGGTCGTAGTTTTCCTGAGTTGCTACACCATTTCGTCCCCGTTTTGATGGAGCAGCAAAACCGATTAATCCGATGCTGTGTTTACTGTTGATTTTTTTCTCAGCCGATAAGAAATAGGCCCAGGCATCGTAAAAAGTGCCGTCAACATATCCTTCCTGAGCCCACCGCCGTGAGCCTGAAAAAGTAAAAGCCCAGCCGTTTTCCATCAATCCGGTGGATGCTGTCAGCATCAACCTGTTGCGATAGGAACGGTTTGTCAGGCTATAGGTGAATTTAACGCCTTTTGCAAAAGAAGATGCACGGGTTACCATGTTGGTCGCACCGCCAACCCCACCGAATGAATACCTCGATTTGGAAATACCGGTTTCGATCTCCTTATTACGGGTTGCATCGTTCAACCCCCCCCAGCTTGACCAGTAGGCCCTACCCGTCTCCATGTCATTCAAAGGAACACCATTGATCATCACCGCGGAATATTCGGTTTCATAACCCCTGATATTGAAGCGCGTTTGGCCAAATGTGTAACCGGCTGTCGATACAAAAATATCGTCGGAAGATTGCAATAATCCGGAAATATCCTGCGCCTGATCGTCATTATCAAGGGAAGAGGCTGTAAGCACAATGGTTGTTATTTCTTCTTCGCTGCTTTCAACCCTTAAGGAGTCAACTGTTTGAGATAAAAGCCAGATAGGAATAACCCCGCAAACAAATAAAAAGTAATTTTTTCTCATTACCGACTGAAGTTAGATATAGGGGGAACAAAAATAGGTAAAATGAATCCACATAAATAATATTCCAACAATTAATCTTTCAAATTATAGATTACTTTTGCAATGATAAAAATTCTTCGAATATCAACAAATAAATGATGAAATATTATCAAAAAATTATCCTGTTTTATATCTTTATAGGTTTTAATTATTCATTTGCTTTCCCGCAAGAAGAGAAAACTTTCAAAATTGCATGCATTGGATTTTATAACCTGGAGAACCTGTTTGATACGGTACTGGATGCCGATCTTTACAATAATGTGGAATTTACACCTGAAGGCCCCAATCAATGGACATCGGCCCGGTACCACGAAAAACTCAATCACATGGCTTTCGTAATTTCTCAGATTGCAACCGATATCACACCAGACGGGCCTGCTTTGCTTGGCGTTTCGGAAATAGAGAACAGGCGTGTATTGGAGGATTTGGTGAAAGAAGAATCGATCAGGGACCGGAATTATCAAATCGTACATTATGATTCGCCTGATGCCCGGGGAGTTGATGTAGGCCTTTTGTACCAACCAAAATATTTTAAAGTTACCAATAGTAAATCCTACAAACTCAACATGGATGACTCAAGATTTAAAACCCGCGATCAGCTTGTCGTATCCGGATTGCTGGATGGAGAAATGATTCATGTGATCGTTAATCACTGGCCCTCCCGGAGAGGCGGGGAAAAAAACAGCCGTCCCAAACGAAATGCCGCCGGTGATCTTTCGAGATATATTGTAGATTCGTTGTTGAATGCGGATGCGAATGCAAAAATTATGGTGATGGGCGACCTGAATGACGACCCGGTCAATCCGAGTGTTCTGGATCACCTTGGGGGAAAGGGAAGTGAAAATAAACTTCAGGAAAAAGACATGTACAATCCCATGTTTAAATTGTACCGTGATGGAATTGGTTCGCTGGCTTACCGGGATGCCTGGAACCTCTTTGATCAGATCGTTATTTCACAGGGCTTGTTAGGTAAGGACTATAACAGCTATAAATTTTATAGTGCCAAAGTTTTTAACAAGAATTTTTTAAAACAGAAAGAAGGGGCCTATATGGGGTACCCTTTACGGACATTTGCCGGAGGGGTTTATCTGGGAGGTTATAGTGACCATTTTCCCGTTTATATTTTACTTATCAAAGAAATAAAATAGAAAACGGACCCGGAAAAGTTCCGGAATCCGTTATCACCAAATAAAACCAACTCCTAACCTAATATTAGTTTTTCAATTCCATGTGAATATATCCTGACAATTCCTGCCTTGTATTTTCATGCTTGAATTTACCCTGGAAATCAGAGGTTACCGTTGTACTGCTTTCATCCTGTATCCCCCTTACCGAAACACACATGTGTTTAGCCTCAACAATTACCGCAACATCTTCCGTATTTAAAACCCTTTTCAATTCATCGGCTATCTGAACCGTCATTCTTTCCTGCACTTGCGGCCTTTTGGCATAATAATCGACTATGCGGTTGATTTTCGACAAACCGATCACCGTTCCGGCAGAGATGTAAGCCACATGCGCTTTACCTGTAATCGGTAGAAAATGATGTTCGCAGAAACTATTGAAGTTGATATTCTTTTCGACCACCATTTGCTTGTATTTAAATTTATTTTCAAATACCGACATCGACGGTTTGTTTTTTGGGTTGAGTCCACTGAAAACCTCTTTGACGAACATTTTAGCAACCCGTTTGGGCGTATCCCTGAGACTATCATCATTCAAATCCATCCCAAGCGTTAATAAAATCTTCGTAAAATGCTCCTGGATGATCTCCATTTTATCGGCATCATTCAAAACGAATGCATCATCACGCAAGGGTGTTTCTATTGATGTTCCGATGTGGTTCTCACCGTAAATATCCTCATCAGTTGTTTCCGGTTCAAGATGTGCCACACCGCTACCATTAAGCTTTGTCCTGATCTCTTCAATCATTCCGTTTGTTTTGCCGTTGACTTTCATTTTATTAATTTATTGACTTTATGCTAAACTGAAATAAGAACAGCTAAAAATAATTTTTGTTTAATTTTTATAAAATTTTATTAAACATTTTAACATTAAAGTGTAATTAATTTAATTCGGTAGGAATTACCTGTAATGTGGTTTTCTTTCCATTTCTAAGGACATTCATGTAAATTGCCCGTCCAATTGTATCCTCATCTAAAAGTTTGTGTAAATCATCTATGGTGCCTACACTTTTGCCATCAAACTCAACAATGATGTCTCCGACGAGGAGCTGTGAACTACTTATTTGATTAGGTTTATTAACCTCAAAGATATAAATCCCATTTGATTTCGAAAGCCTGTTATATGAAACCATCCGTTTGGACAGCTTTACGGATTGGCCTGCAATTCCCAGGAATCCCCTCCTGACCTTACCTTCAAGAATTAGCTTACCTGCAATAAATTGAGCAATATTGGAAGATACGGCAAAACACAATCCCTGAGTATTCACAATAACAGCCGTATTAACACCGATAACCTTACCAAAAGAATCGACCAATGGCCCGCCCGAATTACCCGGGTTCAATGCGGCATCCGTTTGAACAATATCATCGATCAGTCGCCCCGATTCGGTTCTTAAAGTCCGGCCCAAAGCACTGATGATCCCCGCGGTAACCGAACATTGAAATCCCAAAGGATTGCCGATCGCAATGGCTATCTGGCCCGGCTGCAATTGGTCGGAATTTCCAAAAGTTATAGCGTTCAGGTTTTCTGCATATATCTTCAACACAGCTATATCAGTAGGAGGATCCTGGCCGACAACCTGTGCAACTAACTCATGACCATTGGGAAGCACAACAATAATCTCTTCAGCCTGACTAACGACATGGTTATTGGTTATAAGATAGCCATCCGAGGAGATTACAAAACCGGAACCCGTTCCGTAAGGATTGTCTTTTCTTCTTTGATCCTTGTTTTGTATCGGTTTCTTAACCTTAATATGGACTACGCAATTACTTACAATTTTTGCAACGTGGATGACCGTTTTTGAATAATCGTCAAGCAATTCCATGTCCCTGAAAACCGGTTGCGAAATTTCCGAAGAGATTTCATCATTTGTTGAAATAAAATCTATCATTTCATAGAAATTTTCATTACTCCATCGAAATTCAAGCCATAAATACCAGGTGACATGCTGTCAGGAAGCGGATAATAAAAATTTCGCCAGCAACAATGATACTGCGCCTATAAAGAGGGATAATTAACCAGGATATTGTAAAAATGTTATATCGAAGGTTCAGACGGATTCTATTTCGCCACCACCGAACATCACAAAACCTCGAATAACCAGGGATTTTGAAGTTGTTTCAGCCTTTCCTTTAATGACCCTTTTATCCGAAAACCCACCCAGTATGCTGGTGACTTTGTTAGTGACCACCCAGTTTTCAGGGACTTTGATGGATGAACCGCCAAACAGGTAAAAAACATCAATGGTGTTGTTTCCTTCGGCAAGTTCGGAACCTGTCAGGTCGATTTCCGATCCGCCAAAAATGGAAGTAATTTTACCACCCCTGAAATTTTTAATCGATAATTTTTTTTCCGAACCACTGAAAATATTTACTTCATCGATGTATTCCAGGTCATTCATCGCCTCTGGCCGAACCTCCTTAGGTTGTCCGAATAATCCTGACTTGAACAAAATAAAAAATCCGATAATGATTAATATTACCGGCCAGAAATTCCGCTTGAAATTGAATGAAAAATCAAATAGTTCGGGCAGAATGAAGAATCCACCCACCACGATGAGAACAATACCAAAAGCCCTGCTATTGATATAAAGGACATTGTAAATACCTATCGCGATCAGCAGCATTTGCCATGAAACCAAAATGTTTGACAGGCTGGGAGGAAAAACATCCAACTGGTTCAAAAGGATTACCAATCCAAAAACAATGATCAATAAACCTAATCCGAAGGTACGGTTCTGATTGGAGACATACATCGTTAGTTAATTTTTAGATTAAAACAAAATTACAAATAATCTATTGACCAATGGTTAATAACTAAAAATTAACTTCAATTTAACAATGAATTTTTGATCCTATTTTTCTTCAAAGGGTTAATTAACAAATCTTTTCTATTCTATAAAAAAATCAACGCCTAGGAGATAAATTTAAATTTATAATCATTTAAGAATTCGCTGAGTGTTTTTGCTTTTCTACCGATTATCCGCTCAATGTCACGGCTCACTTCAATTGCTTCATTTCGGGCATACCTTTTATTGAGCAATACCATATCTTCAACCATCCAGGGAGGCATTCCGGTCTTTACCATTGCTTTTTCACCCTCTTCTGAAGTTTGGGAAACATATTCGATCTTTCTTCCAAGCAGTTCGGTCAATGCCGATGCAATATCATGATAAGAAACAGCTTCCGGTCCGGTGAGGAGGTATGTCTTGCCGGAATGTCCGCTTTCAGTTAAAACTTTGGCTGCTACCGCTGCGATATCACGGGTATCGACCATGGGGATTTTTCCTTCTCCCTGCGAACTGTATATCGCATTCTCTTCCTGAATGGTTTGCGCATCAAAAAACAAATTCTGGAGGAAAGTATGTGCATGCAAAAAAGTGTAATCCATCCCTGTGTTTCTGATCTCCTCTTCGGTGATCCCATGCCATCTTCCGATGTTAAAATCTGCATCAATGGCCGATCCCCTGGCTGCTATTTTCACGATGTGTTTAATATCAGTATCTGAAGCAGCTTTTACCATGTTGCTCTGAAGTCTTGGCGAATCGGGGGATGTTTTAGACAGGAGAAATACCTTATCCATTCCTTCCAATGCCTTCTGAAGTGACTGAATATCCTCCAAGTCACCCAGGACCGTTTTCATACCTCGTTTATTCAGAGCCTTTGCCTGTTCCACGCTTCTCACCATTGCTGTGAAATCGGCTTTCCTTTCATGTAAATACCTCACCAGCGATGAACCGATGGTACCCGTTGCCCCGATAATAAGAATTTTATTGTTCATGATTTTCCTCTGATTTCCATTCCTAACAAAAGTAAATGGAAATAGTTTTGATTGGTGAATAGTGATTGATGATTGGTGATTGGTGATTGGTGAGGTATTGAACAATTCCCTCTGCGATCAATATTCTTCAATCGCAAATCACTATTCTTTTATTCTTTAATCCATTTCCCCGTTTTGATGATACTGTCTTTTTGCACAACATGGTAAAGATAAACTCCCGGTTTCAGATTTCCGGTTTGAATGGCAGTGTTACCATCGAACGACCAGGATAAAAGCTGTTTTCCTTCCTGGTTAAACAGGTAAACCGTCAGTTCTTTCAATGCCGATTGGATGTTCAGGGTATTCTTTCCGGGATTGGGGAAAACGATGATGTCGGCTATTTCAAACGGTACCTTATCGTTCATGCCGGTAAACAAC
>JAFGBL010000024.1 GCA_016933115.1 Bacteroidales bacterium
TCAAAATCGGCTTCCCAGAGCACTCCTTCGGGACGGACTTTTTCCTGTTCGTAAGTTAGGTATGAAAGCCATTGTCCGTCAGGAGACCATCTTAAAGCATACTTATAATCATCGATTACATCAAAGGCTAATTTGGTAAATTTATCTTCTTTAAAAGAATATAGATAAATGAAGCTTTCTTCATCTTTATTATAACCGATAAAAGCCAGGTATTTTCCATCAGGACTGTATTGGGGTGCTGATATATTTATGTTCCCCAATTCCTTTAAGTCAATAATATTTTTCAATACTTCACCATCCATCGACACAATTTTTATCTGATTTTCAGATAAAAGGATAAGACTTTTACTATCGGGACACCAGTTGGATGCTTTATTTTTATCATCAATGATTTTAGTAATTTTTCCATCTTCTGAAATGCAATGCAAAATTGCTGTTTGATTAGATGGCACTATATATGAAATCCATTTCCCGTCCGGCGACCATTTTACCCATCTTTCATTTTCTTCGGTAAAAGTAATTTGTTTTGGTTCTCCATTTAAAGGAACAACCCAAATATCTCCTTTATGGATCAGTGCTATTTTTGATCCATCGATTGACCAATTAAAATTTATGTTGTAAGCTCCTCCAGACCAGCCTTTAAAAATCATTTGGCCCGGACCAGTGATTCTTGCTTCCTTAAATGAAAACGGAACAATGTATAGGTTTTCATTACCATCTTTATTTTCAACCGAAAAGGCAAGATGACTTAAATCCCGGGAACTGGCAAACGGAAATGGACTTTCTTTAAGATTTACATCTATTTTTACAGGGATGATATCATTACCTGATAATGAGACAATTTTAAATTGTGTTTTTTCATTCTCATCATCGCTTTGAATAATAAGATTTTTACTGTCACCCGACCAAATTTCATCATAAACCGGATTGTATATGGCTGGTTTAAACGATGGTCCGCCATTTACAGAGACTACTTTTAATCCCCACTGGTCATCAAACGATGAACGGAAAAAAAGCATTTCATTATTGCGCTGATTAAATCCGAGAAATCTACCAACCTGTTTAGGAAATGAAAAATTAATTTCTCTTCCGGAATCCAGGGAATACAATCTTTGTAAGCCCCAATTTTGAGCAATGAGCAACCATTTTCCATCCAGCGACCAAAATGGATCTCCTCCGCCATGTGTTATTTTTTTGTGTTCGCCTCCATTTAATGGTGCCAGGCAATAGCCGTCGCCATCATAAACAATAGTGTTTCCATCTGGCGACCAGACAGGACATTTTTCATAACCTGTTGCATTAGTTACAGGCTGCAAGGTTCCATCCAAAACTGAAAGTGTCCATATATCATCGCTAATTTTTTTATCATTTCTCACAAAAGCAATTTTTTCCCCGTCAGGTGACCAGCCAACAACGTGCTGAAAATCATAATCTCCTTCCAGCAGTTTTAAAGGTTTGCCAATTGCTTTTCCGGTTAAAGGTGAAACCGGAATAATCCAAATTGCACTATCAGCAAAAAATGCAGCTTTAGTCATTTTTGGTGAATACACAGCTCTGTAAACATAATCTTTATTGACCAGAGCAAATGGTGCGCTGCCGTCTAAAGGAACTACTTTATTCTCCAGTACAACAAAACGGGAATCTGGTGAAAGATTTAATCCTCCAGTATGACTGATAATATCATTTTTCCCTGCAAACGATTTCACCTTCCGATAGGTTATTCCTGTCTCTGAATCAGTAATGACATTTCTGTCTTCAGAAACAGTTACATTATTCGGACCTGTATTATCATTCATTTCATGTTCCACCTGTGCAATCATCAGTTCAGTAACCGGAGCAATGTTACTTTCCGGGTTTTGTTCAACCAGTTTTTTGAAGGTTTCCAACGCTGATTCGTGTTTCCCCTGGCGAAACAATGTCTGCCCGATACAATATTGCGCATTCAGCGCCAGCAAGCTATTCGGGTCGGGTTCCATGGCCTTTTTATATTCTTCGATGGCAGATTCATATTCCCACAAGCCAAAAAGTTCATTTCCTTTTTTCAGGTGTTGTTCTGCCTGTTTCAATATGTTGGCCAGTTTAGCATCAAGAAAACTTAGCCTTTCTCTTGCAAAATCAACTTCATTCTTTTGATCAGAGTAATTCTGAACCAGCTGCTGATATTTCTTTACCGCTTCCTGGTTACCCAGTTTTTCGAAACACAAACCCTGGTAAAGTAATGATTTGGCCACATATTCTTTTTCGTTCGGATATTGTTTTATTAGCGTTTCAAACAAATCGATGGCAGCCGTTAAATCAGCCTTTGTTTCCATTGTGTACTTTGCTTTTTCAAAAAGTACTTTATGATCCTGTTGCACCTGAAAACTGCTGATAATTACAGTAAATATCAGGAATAATATGCTGTGTAAAATTCTTGTTGTTTTCATTTGTAGTTCCTCCTTTATGATTTATACAAAGCAAATTTCTGCAATCACTATCAGCAAAATGTCTTTCAATTGTAAATGAATGTAAATTCTGCTCAGTCTATTATAAACCTATAACCTCCACCGTAAACTGTAAGAATATGTTTCGGGTGGTTAGGATCGTCCTCAATCTTTTTCCTGAGTTTCAGAATGTGGTTGTCGATGGTCCGCGTAGTGGGAAACTTGTCATATCCCCAGATTTTATCCAGCAGATCATCACGTGTCACCACCCTTCCGTTTTGACCGATCAAATACCTTAATACATCCACTTCCAGTGAAGTGAGGTCAGTTTCTTCATTCATTCTTGTGACTTTGAAATGACCAAAATCGATTTTTACCGATTCCAGATCAACGATATCCGTAACTGATTCAAACCCCCGGTTTTCCCTGCGTAAATGTGCTTTTATCCTGGCCAGCAGTTCACGGATACTGAAAGGTTTGGAGATGTAATCGTCGGCGCCCAGTTCGAGGCCAATTACTTTATCGATTTCATCTCCTCTTGCAGTCAGCATCAGAATTGGAACATCCATTTTATTATTACGCAATTCCCTGCAAATTTCCAGTCCGTTCATGCCGGGAAGCATGATGTCGAGGAGTATTAGATCAGGTCTGTTTTTTAAAGCTTTTTTCAAGCCCTCATTTCCGTTCAGGGCATAATCCACATCGTAACCTTCATCCACGAGGTTCATTTTCAATCCTCTGACCATGTCCTCTTCATCCTCAATTATCAAAATATGTTTTTTCATTTCTCATCCCTATTTAAGTTTATCGGAATAAATATGGAAAAGGTACTCCCCTCCTGAGGTTTGCTTTTCACCGTAATCTGCCAGCCATGAGCATCAACTGCATGTTTTACAAGTGTAAGTCCCAAACCGCTTCCCCGTGTTTCGAAATCAGAATTTCCTTTTACCCGGTAAAAGCGTTCAAAAATATTTGTGAGTTCATTTTCAGGGATTCCAATTCCTTTGTCGGCCA
>JAFGBL010000144.1 GCA_016933115.1 Bacteroidales bacterium
GTAAAAATTGATAAAGATGGAGAAACAATTATTCCAAACGGTAGAATTATAAAACCCGCAGGAAAAAGTATTGTTGTGGCTCCGCATCCGTACGGACTCACAATCAGTCCCGACGGGAACACGGCAATTACCGCCAACTCGGGAACCAGTCCGCTTTCAATTACGATTATCCGGAATATTTTATCCGAAAATCCGGTAGTACAGCAGGTTCCTCCCGGATCTTCCACCGACAGAGGAATACTTGCTTCGGTTTTTATGGGCCTGGCCGTTTCCAATGATAACCAAACTATTTTTGTGGCAGGTGGCCAGGAAAACAAAATATTCAGATTCAATCTGCAAACAGGCAAAAAGGAAGGATTTATTGATTGTTCTTTTACTTCCGACAGCATGGATTATTCGGATGGGTACATCGGAGATATGGTTCTTTCAAAGGATGGAAAAAAACTGTACGCGGTTGATCAGATTGGATTCAGGATGATCATCATTGATACTGAAACTGAAAAAATAGAGCACAATGTTCCGGTAGGCAGATACCCGTTTGGCATATGTCTTTCTCCTGACGAAAAGAAAGTTTATGTTGCAAATGTCGGTATGTTCCAGTACAGCATGTTTAAAGGAATAACAGCAGAAAATGTCGTTGAAGAATCGCAAAGATATCCGGCTTTTGCCTATGGCAGTGAGGAAATGATTAAAGGTATAAAAAACGACAGTGTTGAAATTCCGGGTCTGGGTGAAATGAATTCTCCCGAAGCATTTTCGGTATTTACTATCAGCGTTGCCGATCCCGGCCATCCCGAAGTTATTGCAAAAACCAAAACCGGCAACCTGGTGGGTGCCATGGTTGAAGGAATACCTGCTGTTGGCGGATCAAGCCCTAATTCACTGGCAGCAACCGATGATTATGTTTTCGTTACCAACGGAACCAACGACAATATTTCTGTTATATCCATCCAAAAAGATACCGTGGTAAATACCATTTATCTGAAACCTGATCCCCGGGTTCGTCAGTTCAGAGGAGTAATTCCTTTCGGATTGACTGTTTCTCCTGACCAGAAAAGGTTGTACGTTGCCGAATCGGGAATTAATGCTATTGCTGTAATTGATATTAAAGAGTTAAAAGTTATTGGCCATATACCAACCGGCTGGTTTCCTGCCAAAGTCAAAGTTTCAAATGACGGAAAAAAACTGGTAGTATCCAATGCCAAAGGTTTTGGAAGCGGACCTAACGGAGGGAAGAATTTTCAAAGGGGACCGGAAGGAAGTTACATCGGAGCGTTGATGAAGGGCACAGTTCAGGTGCTGGATATTCCTAAAGATGAAGAACTAAAAAAATATACAGAACAGGTAATTTCAAATAATTTTCAATTTGATAAAGTCGTTTCGGAGAAATTTAGCTGGCGCCGAGATAATCCAATTCCGCTTTACCCCGGGCAAAAAGAAAGCCCGGTCAAACATATTGTTTTTATTTCGAAAGAAAACCGGACTTACGATGAAGTTCTCGGGCAGGTGGAAAAAGGGAATGGCGATCCTGAACTGGCACGATATGGTAAAGGTGTCTCTTTTCAGAACAGTAAACGAAGTGTTTCGGTTGAAAATGCAGACGTAATGGTAAACCATCTTAAGCTTGCTCAAAATTTTGCCATTTCCGATAATTTTTATGTCGATTCAGATGTCTCGGCCGACGGGCACCGCTGGCTGGTAAACACCTATCCGAATGAATGGGTGGAAACCTGCACTCCTGCAAGCTATGGTGGAAACCGCAGTTTTAAATTCGACTCAAAAGCCCCTGGTATTTATGCCATGAACAGTTCTGCCGGAGCCATTTATCCGGAAGATTACAACGAAGCCGGTTCGATGTGGGATCACCTGGAACGCAATGATGTTGATTTTTACAATTTTGGTTTCAGCATCATGTTTGAGCCCGGCATTTATGATGAAAAATTCAAATATGAAGGAATTCGCCATTATGTAAATTATCCACTGCCAAAGCCGATCTGGGACCGGACTTCGAAACAATATCCCACTTATAACACCGCCATTCCTGACCAATTCAGGATCGATCAGTTCATCAAAGAATTTCAGGAAAAATGGCTGGATGGACAGGATACTATGCCTGAACTGATAACCGTAATTATTCCAAACGACCATGGTGCCGGAGACCGACCCGAAGCAGGATACCCTTTCCGCGAAAGTTATATGGCCGATAACGACCTGGCTGTCGGGCGCATTGTTGAATTCCTTTCGCACACACCCTACTGGAATAACATGATGATTGTAATTACCGAGGATGATGCACAAAACGGAGTGGATCACATTGATGCACACCGAAGTATCCTGCTTGTTATTTCACCCTGGGTGAAAAAAGATTATGTCAGCCATGTCCACTATAGTTTTGGGAGTATTTTTAAAACTTTCTGGAACATCCTGGGGTTACCTTACTTAAATCAGTACGATGCAGGAGCCAACGATTTTGGCGACTTTTTTACAAGCACTCCGGATTATACTCCATATTCGGCAGTTTTGGTTGATTCACAGATTTTTGATCCGCAAAAAGCTCTTGATCCGTTTGATGAAAATTTTGATTGGAAAGCCTTGGAGGAATCACCCGAAATGGACAACATGGAAGATATGATCCGCGAAAGCAAAGAAAAAGATGAATACCGGCTTGATAACAGGGAAAAAGAAAATCAGGAATTTTAAATTCTCTTACTGCTTTGTTTCCAATACCAGTAACCAGTCGTCGCCAATCCCCGATGAAGGAGGAGTAAATTCAAAAATTCCGGAATTCCGGAAAACACCAATTTTATTTTTAAATCCATTTCTGGGATTAAACCAGCTGGCTTTTACCCTATTTTGAAATTTCCCCATTTCCGTTTTAACCGGTTGCCCGGTGGAGAGATAAATCAATGCAATAGAAAAATCGGAAGATGCAGCTGCACAGATATGATTTTGTCCTCCCGGATTCTGCCCTGATATTATTGAGTTATCGGGTAAAAGTTTATAAAATACAGGCTCAAGAATTTTACGGACATTTTGGATATCGAAAGCACCGGGGCGGTCTAATGACTCCTGCCAGTCGAATAAACAAGGGATAGCAAATTCCCCGCCCTTTTTAAACATCTGCCAAACCGCATTATTCCCATACGTATAACCACATGCCCCCGAAAGAAGGTTCCAGTATGCATGTACCCGAATGTCATAATCGGTAAAAAATCCGTCCTTAAAATGGGATTTATCCCTGATCGTACCGTCATTGTTTAGCACTCCCTCCGGCACTCTTTTTTTCGACGGTTTTGAAAAATCGACATATTCCCAGAATTTCACTGCAATATCTTCATAGGCGGGCTCCCCATCTACATATAGTTTCACGGGCTGTTGTTCCCAATCGTTTTTTGCATAATCATATACATTGATAAAACGCTGGTGATGCCCGCTCTGATACATATTAAAGTCGAGCCACTCTTCGTTATGCAACATTTTTGAAGAAGAGGTTCCTCCCCGTGGGTGGAAAGTTATCAGGTGTTTGCCACCATCGCCTTCTTTGAGCCCGTCTGCCATTGCCCTCCAAATATCGAGTACTTCGTTGTTGGCAATATTACGGTCGCCTCCCAATATCCAGACAATCGATTTATCCTTATAGCGCTTCCCAAGGAATTTACCATAAACCCGGGCATTTTCCTTATTAAACACAATAGGGCCTGCACCGGGATTTTCGGAATAAATTTTATCGCCCCAGGTAGGCAGCATTCCTATGACCAAGCCTAACTCCTGCGCTTTGTTCACAATAAAATCGACATGTTTAAAGTAAGCCTCATTGGGTTGGGTTGGATCTAAATCTTTAAAGGGTACCTCCCCATAAGGATTGGGAGATCGTAATCCTTCAATCTCAGCAAGCACAACTGCCTGAATAACCGAAAATCCCTTCTTTGCCCGATTCTCAAGATATTCTGTGGCTTCTTCACGATTTAGTTTATGGAACAACTCCCAGGCTGTATCTCCCAGCCATAAAAAAGGGCTGTTATCTTTCTTAACCAGGTATCGGTGGTTGTCACTGACTTTTAATATTTGTGCATAACTATTTACTAGAAAAATAAAAATCAGTAATACAGAAAGGCTTAGTTTTTTCATTCAGGTTATTTTATTAAACTCCTACGAAGAATCTTTTCGTTTATTGTTTGCTTTTTTGAAATTGGAACTTAGCTAAGATCTATTTTTCAGAAATTCCTCAATCTCAATTTTAAAAGGAGCAGAAGGCTGTGCACCCATACATGTTGCAGAAATGGCAGCGGCTGCACTGGCAAACTGAAGAGAATCCCTTAACGATTTCCCCTCAACTAAAGCTACTGCTAAAGCCCCGCAAAAAGTATCACCTGCTGCGGTTGTATCTACTGCATCAACCTTAAATGCAGGCACTTCTACTTTTTCATCTTTTGTTTTTACAAAGGCCCCTTTAGAGCCAAGCGTAATAATTACTTTCCTAACACCCTTGTCA
>JAFGBL010000145.1 GCA_016933115.1 Bacteroidales bacterium
ACGATAAGCGGGAATATGATGAAAAGAGCTTGATCAAATGGTTTGCGTCGCACTACAACGTGCAGATGGTTTGTGTAACCAAGGGAGAACATGGAGCCTTGTTGTATTGCAATGACAAGTTTTACGAACATCCTGGATTTAAAGTAAAAGCAACGGATACAGTCGGAGCAGGCGATGCATTTTTAGCAGGGTTGGTGTCTTCACTGGTAAATGATAAAACACCGGAAGAATCTTTGGCTTTTGCCTGCGCAACAGGTGCTTTTGTTGCAACAAAATCCGGCGCCACACCGAAATATGATATGGATGAAATCAATGGGATTTTATCGGGAGCCAAGGAATTGATGTAACACAAATTTGAAATTAAGAACGTTAACGCCTAACGCATACTGTAAAATGAAACTAGTTAACACAATTTTTCTAGCACTTATTATTGCTACTTTGAGTTTATCTTGTGGCAAAAATAATGATGAGCCTGGTCCTCCTGTAATTCCGCCTGCCGAAACCATAGACGAAGTCGTTGCCTTTAATTTTAGTGAGACTACCGGAGCTACCACACTTGAATCAAATACGAACACCAGTTACGAAATATTGGGTAACAGTGTGAACAGAATGCCCGGTGTGAAAAGCAATGCATTATTTTTTGATGGATTATCAAACCAAGTAGCTGGAACCTTGCCAAGCAATATACTTTCCGGCAGTCAATTTTGCCTTTCCTTATGGGCTTCACCAAAATCATATCCGGTAGGCACAGCTGCCATGTTGGCCTTGACTTCTGAAGGCTCCAATACAGGAGTAATGGTCGGTATAAACAAGTTTGGTCAAATTGTCGTGCAATACTTCCTGGGCGGCACTTTCTATGAGCAAGTCACATCACAAAGTTTACCAAGAGATACCTGGAGTTTTATCATGGTAGGCATCAGCCCCAAGAGCAGATTAATAAAGATTTTTCTGAATAGCGAGATTATTACAAATACCACCATCCCAAACAGTAATATTTCATGGCCAGCTACCAACACACCCTTTAGTATTGGGAAAAACACGAGTGGAGAGAAGATCGGCATTTATGATGTTGACTATTTTTCAGGAGCTATTGATGAGTTGATGATTTATTCGGGCCAGTTAAGCCAGGAGATTGTCAATTCAGAATACAGCAAGTATAGCCCGCCATCAACAGTAGCTTATGAAATCGATATCGATTATTCCGCTGATTCCAACCGGCCTGCGTATCATGCGATTCCTGATTATGGATGGGCAAATGAATCTTATGGACTAATCTATCATCAAAATAAATACCATATGTTCTACCAAAAAAATGATGTTTTTCTGGGGATTGCTCAACAAAATTGGGGGCACTTCACCAGTTCTGATTTAGTGCATTGGGAAGAACAAAATGCCGTTTTATGGCCCGATGAGGGATGGGACCATTATGGAATATGGTCGGGCTGTGCCATTATATTGAACGACGGTACTCCAGCTGTAGCCTACACAGGTGTTGACGGAGTAAAAGCAGGCATTGGCACGGCAAGGTCCACGAACAATTATCAGACACTTCAAAAAGATTCGTATAACCCGGTAATTTCTCAGGCACCTCCCAGCGTAAATATGGATTTTAGAGATCCTTATGTCTGGGAGAAAGATGGAACCTACCATATGATAGTCGGCAGTGGGATCTCATCGGTCGGTGGCAACGTGGTCTATTATAAAAGTGCCGATTTCAAAACCTGGAATTACCAAGGGATTGCCTACCAAGGTCAAAAAAATGAAGGCGAAGGACAATTCTGGGAAATGCCTGTTTTGTATGAGTTTCCTAACGGAAAAGAAATGCTGTTAGTTCAAAAAACTCCTGATGCAACACCTGCAATCACAACTTACTGGATTGGACAGTTTGAAAATGGTGTTTTCACACCAGATTTTGAACAGGCTAAAAAGTTGGAGGTCGTGAATGGCTTCTTGTCACCGACTGTTACAAAGGATGCACACGGACGGATTACTGCCATCGGTATTATTCCTGACGAGGTGGATGCAGCATTTCAAATGGAGCAAGGGTGGGCTAATTTATTTAGTGTGCCCCAGGTTTGGGAACTGGATGCCAACAATACAATTTTAATTAAACCTCACCCGAACCTGGAGAATCTCAAAGGAACTCAAAATACATTCAACAACCTGTTATTGGAAAATGGAGGAACCAATTATCTAAATAGCTACAATGGTCGTCATTTCGAGATGGACGCAACAATCAATACCGGGAATGCTGACCAGCTTGGCTTTATTTTCGGGAAATCGCCCGATGGGCAGGAAGAATATAAAGTGTACTACAATTTTTCTACCCAACAGTGGGTTGTTGACGCATCAAAATCATCGCTTAGCCCATTGGTTCGGAAAGATATCAGAAAAGGAAATTATGCGATCAATCAGGGGGCTACTGTTAATGTACGTGTTTTTGTTGATGGGTCGGTTTTAGAAATATTCATTGATGACAAAGCACATTTTACCGGACGTTTTTTCCCAACACTTGCCAACGCAACCGGGGTCGATCTGTTTGTTAACGGCGGAACAGCAACCGCAGACGTTACTATTTATGAACTAACTAATGATAATTAATATGAAAAATGCAATGAAAAGCTTTTATTTTATTTTAATGGTCTTTAGTTCGCTTTTATCTTTTGCACAACAACGCACCATTTCAGGAACAATAAAGTCAGGTGATGGAGAACCATTACCCGGTGCGACTATTTTAGTAAAAGGTACGACGAACGGGACAATTACGGATTTTGATGGTAAATATCAAATCCAGGCCAATCAGGGGGATATGTTGATTGTTTCTTTTATTGGCTTCAATGAAGCATCACAAGTGGTTGGTGCAGAAAGTGTTTATGACTTTATTTTAGAAGAAGACACCGAACAACTGGAAGAAGTGGTTGTCACGGGGTATGCCGTTGAGAAGAAAGCAGACATCACCGGGGCTATCTCCATTGTCAAAACCGAAGATTTAGGCCAGGTATCGACTCCTAACGTCGTATCAAAGCTACAATCGAAGGTGCCTGGCTTAACGCTGACTTCTTCTGGTGTACCCGGGGGTAATGATACCCAGATTTCCATCCGTGGTTTAACTTCAGTTTTTGGAGGAACAGGTCCGCTTTGGGTTATCGATGGTGTACAAACAACATCTCCGGCAGGTTTAAATCCTGGAGACATTGAGAGTATTCAGGTTCTCAAGGATGCAGCTTCAGCCGGTATTTACGGTACTGAAGCAGCACGAGGGGTTATTATTGTTACTACCAAACAAGCAAAAAGCGGAACACAAAGAATTACTTTAGACAGTAGAGTCACATTGAACACTGTACGTGACAATTTTAGCGTATTAAATGCTCAGGATTGGTTGGATGTAAGATATACTGCCCAAGGCAACGTTCCTGTCACGGCAGGTAACTTTACCTATACGCCCGGAACACCTTTACCCGAATTTCTGGACGCGGACAATAACCTGAGATTATCCAATACCAATTGGATCGATGTTATTCTGAAGAATTCCATCTCCACGACGACCGATTTAGGCTATTCATACGGTAATAAAAAATGGAAAGTATTCATGGGCTTAGGTTATACCAAAGATGACGGATTAGTTGAGTATACCTATTATGAACGCAAAAACTTCAGATTAAACAGCAGCATTAATTTGTTTGGCGATAAGCTGACGATCGGTGAGAATCTTACCGTGGCAAATTTCCAGGAAGTAAAAGGCAATTCAATGGAAGATGCCTTACTGCAAAACCCACTGATTCCGTTATATGCTGAAGATGGAACCTGGGGCGGCCCCGTTGGAGCAGGGCTTCAGGATAAATGGAATCCTTTGGCGATTTTATATATAAACAGGAACAACACGCAAAAAACATGGCGAAC
>JAFGBL010000146.1 GCA_016933115.1 Bacteroidales bacterium
ACGCAAAGCAATTACAAAATTTATAAACATCTGTAATCGCTTCGCTTTCGCATAAATTATTTTAATCATGCCTGTCGGTATATTATGCTTAAAATAATTTATGCTCATTTCATGTTCTTTATTTTTTAAGTTCCAGAACCATTACCGATTTGGGTGCAAGCGTAAACGCATCAAGATAATTTACCGTTTCATCTGTTAAAACGTTTTCAGCATATTTGTATTTTCCCAGGCACTCTTTGTACCGGGATGCTTTTATGGCTTTCATTTCCTTACTGCTATTGTTAATGGCAACCATCACACATTTGTTTTCAGAGTATCTGAAATAAACATAAACTTCATCCTGAGGCACAAAATGTTTGAGTTTGCCTAAATGGATTACATCTTTATCTTTGCGCCAATTCAGTAAAGTTTTCAGAAAATTAAATGCTTCGTTTTGAAGATTATTTCTTCCTTCCCGGGTAAAGGCATTTAAACTATCACCTTCCCAGCCACCCGGAAAATCCTCGCGAATGAATCCATGTCCCTGATGTTCTTCACCAGTCATTAAAATTTCCGTTCCATAATAAATCATCGGAATTCCTCGGGTTGTAAGTAAAAATGTGATACCGGCCTTCCATTTATTGATGTCTTCCTTAATGGAGGAGAAGTATCGTGTCAGGTCGTGGTTGTCGCAAAATGTGAGGGTATTCTCAGGGTGGGCATACAGAAAATCCTGGGTCAGGACATAATATAGTCTCAGAAGCCCATCACTCCAGGTGTCTTTTTCATTGAATGCTTTGGTGATGGCTCCCTGCAATGGGAAATCCGTTATTACCGGGATATTGGAATTGTACCCATCTTTATTGACAGCATCTTTTTGAAAATAAGATGTAATGGACTCCTTTTGTAACCAAGTTTCACCCACCACATTAAAATTAGGATACTCGTCAAATACCCTTTCGCCCCAATGTGTCATGAACTCTTTATAAGGATAAGGCTGTGTGTCTATCCTGATCCCGTCAATTTCAGAGAACTCAATCCACCAAATCGTATTTTGAATCAGATAATTTGCCAGCAACTCGTTTCGCTGATCCAAATCGGCCATGTGTTTATCGAACCAACCCGTCAGCATGCGGGTCCGGTCGAATTCAGAAGCATAGGGGTCGGAGATGGTCGATGCCCGGAAATTGGAACGGGTAAATTTTTCGAACTGGTGAATCCAGGTTTCTTCCGGCAAATCCTGAATCATCCAACTATAAATGCTGCAATGGTTAAAAATGAAATCCATGATCACTTTTAAGCCTTTATTGTGGCAATCAGTAACAAGTTGTTTGTAATCCTTATTCGTTCCGAACCTCAGGTCTGTTTTATAAAAATCGGTAACAGCATAGCCATGATATGAATATTCGGGATTGTCGTTTTCCAGTAGCGGGTTGCACCATAGGGCTGTAAAACCCAATTCCTTGATGTAATCGAGGTGATTTATAATACCTTTGATGTCACCACCATGCCGGCCATCCGGATTGCTGCGGTTGGCTTTTTCCATCATCCCGGCGACATTATCATTGGTCGGATCGCCATTGGAAAACCGGTCGGGCATCAGCAGGTAAATAACATCATTTTTACCGAACCCCTGTCTTTCTGCCGAACCCGTTTTCCGTGCCCTGAGTTCATACTGGTATGGAGGGATGAGCCGGTCGCCAACCTTAAAAATAATGCTAAATTTTCCTGGCAACGCTTCAGGTGTAATGTTCAGGTTTAGAAATAGATAATTTGGATTTTCAACCTTGATCACCTCAAACAATTGCACGCCGGGATAATTGATTTCAGGATTTGCCAATGAAATATCGCTTCCGTAAACCAGTAACTGAAGTTTGCTTTCTTTCATCCCGGTCCACCAAAACGGGGGATCAACCCGGGCAACCCTGATATCCTGGGCAACAGAAAATAAGTTTATAGTGAAAGTTAAAACCAGTAAAATTATTGTTTTCATAGTTATCTATTTAGTTACCTGGCATTTGTAATGTTTTGTTGACCCTTCTATTTGTGAGCCGGCTCCATCATTCGGATACCAGATATCATTTTTATCCTGATTGTTTACATTGCCATTGAGTGAATAGTCCGAATTCAAATAGCCCGCCAGTCCTGTTTCCTCTGCCCATCCATTTGCTTTGTCAAGATCATCCACAGTTTCGTCTGCATTGGAATCTCCACCTACCATTGCCCAATCGCCCGACGGCATTTGTTTATAACCATCCGCACCGCCATAAACTTTATCTACTCCTGTAGTAAAATCATAATGGAGTGTTCCTTCGTTCTCGGTAGGGGTTTGATTGGATAAGATGCCTAAATGATTCCGATGCCACACCACAATATACAAATTCTGATCATAGGAAGCCTGGAATGTGAGTGGTTGTGAACCGTTGATCCCTTTAATATTTCCGTATTTATCAACAAAAGCGGCTTGTTTGGCTATGATTGTGGCTTCGGTTGCTGTTGCCGGGTCGGTCGCATCTCTTAATTCAACCAATACCCAATCGACAATATTAATTCCTGGGATATTCAGAACTTCTTCAGTTCCGGGATAGTTCCAGGGTGCTATTGAATAAGGTTGGATCAGAGGGATCATGCCCAGGATATATAAATCGGTATTCATTTCAGTAGTTCCATAAGGCCCTTCGAGATAAACTTTTATATCCAGACTGATCTGCGGTTCGATAACAGAAATATTCCAAATAGCCTGATCCGTTGAATTTCCCGGAACATCATCTGAAATAATAGCTTCAAGTGTGTGATTGCCTACGTCGTTTTCGTCTGTTGTCCAATTGAACGAATTGAGGCCACCAACTGTAATCCCGTCCAGTTTCCAGGTATAAATAATCTCATCATTTTCTGCATCTGCAGCAGTTACATTAAACAGTTGCGAAGAATTTACCTCCAGATCAATATTCTGTTCAGCGGGATCAAAGGATACAATTTGAGGTGAGGTATTCGGCACCACAAAAACGGAATTCGGCTCGAAACCTGACAAGGGCATGGGTCCATCGATATAGGGCGTAAAAAATGCATAAAAATATTCCATTACTGGGTGATCTCCGGTCGAATTCAAGGATGGAAAAACCTCAGTGACAATATCTGTATTTTCTTCAGAAACATGCGCTGATATTGCAATTCCCGATGGATTACCCAAATCATTCCAGGGAATACTGATTTCAGTGTACCCATCGTTTCCCGACCAGCCGATCCAAAAAGTTCCTATGGTGAAGTCTGATGTCCAACCAGAACCATTCCAGATATTCACGGGGTGGTAGTCATAATTTTCAATGGCAATTTGGTATTCAGGTAGATAGGGATCAACAAAATCCACCTGTGTCCAAGATCCCAAAGTGGCACCGTTTCCCGGAGTTTGATCGGTATCCATGTTGATCAGCAAATCACCTTCCTCCTGGAATATTAAAGAATGAAAACCCAAATAGAGATTATCATTATCCCAGGTAATGTATAGGTCATGGGTTTGTGATTCGATCAATTCGCTGCCGGGGCTAAAATCATTCATGCCATCAATTACTATCGGATGAGGAGTGAATCCATTCGGAATATGAAGTTGTGCGGTATTTTGGGATTCTATAGCATTTCCATATAAGTCCTCAATATTGCTTGCTACAATTTCACCCATATCACCAGGTGCGAAGGCTCCGCTTACGGTGAGTTTTACCTTACGCCAATCGCCCTGTCGTTGCGCACTAACCAGGGTGTAGGTGCCTGTAAAATCTTGGAAGGAGTAATTGGTAATATTTTCTGCAGTGGCCGTTGAGACCGATTCGCTGAAGGTTAGGATGACTTCATGATCGGAAATCAGAGCAGCCGGGGAATATAAAACAGGAGAAAATACATCCATGTTTTGAGTGGCCAGGTTATTCAGTTCAATGGTTGTCGTACCGGAAGGATTGGATGTGTATCCGGCAAAAAGGCTGACCTTAAACTGGTTGTACCCATAAATTTCGTCGCCTTTCACCAGGGTACCTTCAAACTCCAGGTTATGGCTTGCACCACCATTTCCCAAAATCAAAGCTGCGGTGGCTCCGGAGGATGAATTCCTATAACCACAATAAGAACCATTTTCGCCCCACATCCTTTGTAAATGTGATTTTCCGCTCCAGATCAAATCGAGTAAATCGGGTGACCAACCCGATTTGACATACCCGGTTTGGTCATAAAAATTGTAAATCACATCGAGGAAATCATTTTCTGTCGATAATTGAATTACTTTCTGAACGCCCCATTGATCCAGAGTTGCCTGAACCGTACTCCCTGAAGATATATCCACAGATATATTGTAAATACTATTTTGCTGGTTGGGTGAAACATCGGACAGGGCAGCAAAATGGTTGCTGGAGCCTTCATTGTAATCGCCTTCCGTTTCCGACCAGTAGGCCATATCCGAACTCACCACCGAATAGGCCTGCCCGAATCCGTTTTTGTAAAATATCCAGTTGGCTTTGCCGCCAATACTTTCAAACACTATAAAAACCTTGTCGTTGTGCATTACCAGTTCATTCATGCCATCGCGGTCAATATCTTCGAAATAGCAGGCTGTTGTTTCGGTATACTGACCATCGGCCCAGCGGGAAGCTTCTGTATAAACATTGGCATTTTTAATATGAGAAGAATACCGGTGTTCCCAATCGGCCACCTGACCATCGGTATGCCAGCCGGTTTCGTGGAGATTGATCATCAGCGTGTACCAGCCCAGTTGGGCCAGGTTATTGTCGTTGACGCTCATCAGGAAATTAAATGCATCTGACCAGATGTAACCGTAATTCCATTTGGGATCATGAAAATCGGAGTGGGAGGGGGTAGTCGCCCAGTTGATGTACCAACTGTTGTTGCTTCCGCCGTAACCATCGGCTCCGCCCAATAATCCGTAAGTCCCGGTGGAAATATTTGCATCATTCCCATTAAACTGCCCGTTGCCCATGGCATCTTCAAGTTTCCATACCCCGATAGCAGGATAATTGTCATTGCAATAACCGAGAACATCCCAATAGTTTTCAAGGAATGCCCCACCATTGTGTTCATTCATTTCTGCTGCCACTTCCCAATCGGTTCCGTAAACGCAAATATTTCCGTAACCCATGGAGGCGATCGTACTTTTAGCCGCTCCGGCATTGTAATGCATTTGACCCACAAATTCATTGTTTATGGGAATGACCCACAACTCTACGCCAGAGCCATTTACCATTTTATGGAATTTCCTGTTGTCGTATCCGCTTAAATGTGGCCAGTCATCCAGGACAATTCCCCAAACGTCATGCTGCTGCCAGTTGTCGCCAAGCCATAAATCAACGATTCCGGCATCAGGATAATAACCGCTTGCCAGCCAAACCCTTTCAGGAACCCAGGCAATGTGTGGTGTATAATTGTACTGGTGATCAACCATTTGCGATTCGGTATAAACAGACCAATTATTCATTTCATCGGTAGCAAAGGGCATAATATTTTGTCCCAAAGCAGATGTCATCATCGAAACCAGGCCATTACCGGCAAGGGTTTCGAGCCAGTCGTTAAACTCAGGATTATGCCATTCGGCAGCTGGCATCAGGGTGCCCGACATGTGGAAATTTCCCGGAACAGAATAGGTTGAATGCGCCTCCAGGACTTCATCATATCCGCTGCCTTCAAGTCCTCCGGCTCCGTTCGGATCACCATAAAAAACATTGGTGTAAGTCAAACCCTGGTTCCCATGATGCACAAAGGCACAATTTCCGCTGTCTTTCGATCCGTTGCCATCGCCTTTGAAACTGTCGGCAAGTTTGCCATCAACAAAAATGTTGATCTCAAAAAGCAAGTCGGGTCGGGAAAACGAAATATTTTCTACAAATAGAAATTCAAGTAGATTTTTATTTGGTGTGCGGAGAAATTCCAGGCCATCGGATTGACCATCGAGGGAGCTGATTCCAATTTGCCTGTTGATCAACGGTTGGTCACTATTTTTAGTTTTTAGTTTTACAAGTGCATGGATTTCCTGACCGGAAAAATTATCTGAAATCATTTCACCGTACTTTTTGGTGACCATGTCATCAAACGTTACCCTTAATAACAGTTGTTTATTTTCGACCCTGGCAAAAACAGATGTGATATCTCCGGTGGCAGCCACTTGATCACCCACTTCATCAAATCCCAGGAAATCATCCATAGTCCAGGATTTCGGATCACCGGAAAGTACTTGTGGGAATGCAATGATGGTTTCAAACAGGAAATAAGGCAGAAGTAATAAGATTGAAAACTTTTTCATTGATATTAAAGGTTATTTATGAGCGGGATAAAAGTAATACTTTCCATTATTTTAGCAATTCAAGATTGAGAATTTAATGAAAAAGTAAACTTCGAATAGTTTGAATATAAGTTGAAAATATCTAATTTCGCA
>JAFGBL010000147.1 GCA_016933115.1 Bacteroidales bacterium
CCTGGCTGCGGTTGTAATCCTGTATGTTGCGGGTGTATTGATTTATTCTTCAATTAGCGCTTTCAAACCAGATCATAAGGAGGATGCCGAAATAATAAATTCGGAAAAACCTTTTACAATAATCCGGGATAGTTTACGGCTGATGACCTGGAACATAGGTTATGCAGGCCTGGGAGAGGAAATGGATTTCTTTTACGAGGGGGGCAGGAAGGTAAGACCCGACTCGAAATTATCAATTAAATACTTCAACGGGATCAAATTTTTCATCAAGGACAATAATTATATTGATTTTATTTTATTACAAGAGGTGGATTTCGATTCCAAAAGGAGTTATGGTTTGAACGAGTTCAAAAATCTATCGGAAACCTTGCCTGAATTTGCTGCAATTAGAGCGGTCAATTACAAAGCGGCTTATGTGCCTGTTCCCTGGCTCAATCCCATGGGCCGGGTCGAATCGGGATTGGCGACATTTTCAAGATATCAGCCCCGGGAAGCTGTCAGGCTGGCAACACCCGGTAATTATTCCTGGCCAAAAAGTCTGTACTTGCTAAAAAGGTGCATCCTTTTCACCCGGTATAAAGTCGAAGGAAAAGGTGATCTGGTATTGATGAATATTCACAATTCGGCATTCGATGATGCAGATAAACTGCGGGAAGCCGAAATGGGTATGATCCGTGAAATTGCTGTGAAGGAATTTGAAAATGGAAATTTTGTGGTCATTGGAGGCGACTGGAACCAAAGCCCACCGGGTTGGGACGATCGGTTTGAACACGGCTATGTTCAGCAAACTGTCTGGCCTCTTCCTGCAACTTATATGCCCCAGGGTTGGCATTGTGCCTTTGATCCCTCAATCCCTACCAACCGTGATGTGACAGAGCCTTTTGATAAAACCACGACAAAAACGACCATCCTGGATTATTTTGTCGTCTCGCCGAATATTGAAATCATGGATGTTAAAACGGTTGATCTTCAATTCGAATACTCGGATCATCAACCTGTGCTGTTAAATTTAATATTGAAATAGATAAGATCGTTTGATTTTATCTGACCAGCATCATTTTTCTTTGCAGGTTCAAGCCATCCCCCGAAAGGTTAAAATGGTAAACCCCAGAGGGCAAGTGATATTGAGCTGCATCAAAATGCTCTATATATTTACCCGGAACCCTGAATTCACTGTTCAGTAGAGTAGCTACCTCTTTGCCATACATGTCGTAAACCTTCAGGGTAACAGTTCCGGGTTGTTTCAGCTTGAATGAAATGAAGGTACTCTGCATAAAAGGGTTGGGATAATTGGGCCCAAGTGTGGCAATTGGAGCCTGGTTGTTCTCTGAAATACCGGTTTGGATGAGTGCATCGGTATCGATGATGGCGGTCCAGATGCTGAGTTGCCCGTTCTGCAACCTGGTCCAGATGGGCCTGACAACGTTGTTATGAACAGTCACACAGTTATAATCGCCAAAAAATATATTGCTCCAGGGAAGGAAAGGCTCTTCACTCACCTTAAAATTAAGGAATGTTTCACCACCATCGATGGAAAGTGCCATGTAAACATCGGTGTTATCGTCGTCGAAGTTCCGGCGGTCGTACCAAACAAACCACAAATAACCGGTTACCTGATCAATGGCCATCCAGGTAAAAAACTGCTGTTTCCCCGGTGGATCATCATTCACTCTTTTGGGTTCGGACCAGGAATCACCGCCATCCGTCGATTTTACCATCCAAACATCCGTATCATCCGCACCATTGCGTTGATCGCTCCAGTTGATGTAAATATTTCCATGGTTTGGCCCTCCACTCAGATCGCAGACGGTGATGGGCAAACCGTTGCAACGCGATATACCCGGGATGCTATAATCCCATCCTCCGGGAAAATCGGAAACAAAAATATCTTCCTCCAGCCATGTTTCTCCCTGATCAGTGGAACGGTCAAATACCAGGCCTTCCGGCCCGGCCCAGGAAACGCAAATTTCACCGTTTGGACCAACAGCCGGAACGGCCCCTTCAACGGTGTTGTCACTGTCGATACAATCCCCATCCACTTTGTTGATCTTTACTGCTTCGCTCCATGTTTCTCCCTCATCAGTTGATTTGGAAAACCGGATGATACTTTTATCATTGGGATCCGGACTATCATAATCATCAAACTGGGTCCAGGTAACGTAAATATTGTTGTTGGTCTGGTCAACCACTGCCCACTCCTTGTCCTGGGCCTTGGTGCCATTTAATCCCATATAGAATCCGTCGTTCCATGTATTACCAAAATCGGTCGACTTTTGACAGACGATGCGGTCTATCCAGTTGCCTGAAGGAGGCCAGGAAAGGTGGAAATAATAATAATTTCCTGCCGTATCCACAATGGTAACAGGATCGCCCCACACTCCGTTCTGGTAAGAGGTCAGCACATTGGCTGTCCAGGTATAACCCCCGTCATCCGAAACATACACGTTGTTGATGTTGGCGCCCGCCACCAGTTGATCCGTATTTTTTGGATTGATATAAATGGAAGGCTCTTCGGGTGAGTACGAGGAATTGGAATAGGGCAATTGAATATTTTGGTGCTGCGCCAAAATAAAGTTACCAACGAAAAGAACTGGAAATAACAGGGTAAATTTTGTTCTCATGTTTTTGTGATTTTATATTGCAAATGTATTCATGTGACTTAATTATTTGACAATTATCGGATAAAATTGGTTGTTTTTATTTATGAAATTAATTTCTTCCGGTCAAGAATAGAAAATTCTTAAATTGTGATCTGCCTTATTTTAGTTATTTTCGCCTCATAAAGTCATCCTAATGAAAAAACTCCAGCTTCACTGGCAGATACTGATCGCCCTGATCCTGGCCGTTTTATACGGAATCATCTTCCCAACCCGATATGGAATCCACGAAGATTCCTATAAGGTGCTGATCCGGAATGAAGTCGACCAGGCCATCATCGATTCGCTGGCTACAAAAGAAGGAGTGATATTCAAAACGCAGGACAGTTTTACCGCGGAAATGCGTGACTTACTGGGACGGGAAATCTATAAGAAAAACAGCCAGGTGATCTTAAAAGCTGCCTATATCAATCCACCGGTGATGTGGGTTTCGTGGATGGGCGATATTTTCCTCCGGGCATTAAAAATGATTATCATCCCGCTGATCCTGAGTTCCCTTATTTCGGGGATAACCAATATCGGCAGTGGAACCAACCTGGGCCGACTGGGGGCCAAAACTTTCGGTTATTATATCATGACCAGCTTTTTTGCTATTTTAACAGGTTTGGTTCTTGTCAACCTGATCCAACCGGGAGTAGGCGCTGATCTGAATCTGCAACAGGCGGTTGAGGGTCTCGAAGAAAAACAACGATCATTCCGGGAAATACTTATAGACATTGTTCCTGAGAACATTTTCAAAGCATTTAATACCAGCGACATGCTGTCGATCATTTTCTTCGCTATCCTCTTTGGTTTTTTTGTGATGAAGGTGGAGGAGAAATATAAAAACATGCTGAGCAACGCCTTCAATGCCATCTTTGAAGTGATGATGAAGATTACCATGTTTGTGATCAAATTCACTCCTCTTGGAATTTTCGGGATCGTTGTCAAAACCGTTTCCGACCAGGACAACCTGGGCGATTTGGTTTCCAGTATGGGTTTATACATGGGGACTGTGATTTTTGCCCTGGCCATCCATTTTCTGATCACCTTACCCCTGATTGCAAAATTTGTGGGTCGCATCCATCCTTTCCGGCATATGAAGAATATGGCAACACCTTTGTTCACAGCCTTTTCTACTTCTTCATCAGGGGCCACGTTGCCCCTCACCATGACGGCGGTCGAAGAAAATTCAGGTGTTTCAAATAAAATCAGCAGTTTTACCCTGCCCCTGGGCGCAACTGTCAATATGGATGGTACAGCGCTTTATGAATGCGTGGCTGCCATGTTCATCGCACAGGCCTATGGCGTGGAAATGTCAATAATGAACCAGTTTATCATTGTATTGACAGCCCTTTTAGCCTCTATCGGAGCGGCAGCTATTCCCATGGCAGGCCTGGTAATGATCACTGTTATTCTTACCGCTGTTGACCTTCCATTGGAAGGGGTGGGATTGATCCTGGCCGTCGACCGTATCCTCGATATGTTCCGAACCGCCACCAACGTGTGGAGCGATAGCTGCGGGGCGGCCATCATTGCCAAATCGGAAGGGGAAGAATTGAAAGTTTGAAGTTCGAAGTTCGAGGTTCGAAGTTCGAGGTTCGAAGTTGACCATACCTAAACAGCATTGCCCGTTTTTTGATAATTAAATTGTAATTCTGACTTTTTCTTTTTGGTTACTTTTTTCTTTTTACTTTTTTCTTGTCTCTTGTCTCTTGTCTCTTGTCTCTTGTCTCTTGTCTTTTCCCCTACCTATCCAACCATTTCTTAAAATCCTTCACCTTCTCCCTCGCAACGATCACGTCATTGTCATCGGAGTTTTTGAGTTCGGTTTTCAAACGGCTGTTGGAATAGGTGATAATGTCCTGTATGGCACGGATGGTGATCATGTATTTTCTGTTGATCCGGAAAAACATTTGAGGGTCCAACAGTTCTTCCACCTGCTCCAGCGAATAGTCGATCACATAATTCCGGTTATCAACGGTATGAAAAAATGTTGCCTTTTCCTGACTGTAGAAATACAAAATATCCTCAACCGGAATGGACCGGATATGTTCCCCCACTTTTACCACAAAACGTTGCTTGTAATTGTTGGTGAGCAGGTTCAATACCTTATCGAACACTTCGGGTTGAAGTTTTTGCTTCGGATCGTGATAAGATTTTTTGAACTTATTGATGGCATTGGTCAGATCCTGCAAGTCTATGGGTTTTAGCAGATAATCTATGCTGTTCACCTTGAAGGCCCGGATTGCATATTCATGATAAGCCGTGGTAAAGATCACCGGACATTCCACCAGGGTTTTTTCAAAGATTTTAAAACTCAACCCGTCAGCCAGTTGAATATCGAAAAAGGCCAGGTCGGGAGGGGGATGGTTGTTGAACCACTCCACTGCCTTCTTCACCGAATCTGGTTGTGCGATCACCTCCATTTCGGGATCAACCCTACGGATCAGACCGATCAGGCCTTCGGCAGCCATCTTTTCATCTTCAACCACAATTACCTTCATGTTTGTTCCGGTTTTAGCAAAGGTATTTTCACTATGAATTCCTTTTCATTTTCTTCCACCACAATCTTTTTATCCGTCAGGTGCGAATAGGTTGATTGAAGATTTCCAAGTCCTATTCCACCGGTTTTGTCCACCGCGGTTTTTTTCTGCAGATTGTTTTTCACTTCAATGTATCCATCCTTTTGAAAGATCTCAATCTTCAGTGGTTCGTCCCGGGAAACCACATTGTGCTTGATGGCGTTCTCTACCAATATTTGCAGCGCCATGGGGACGATCATAAAATGATCAGTTTTTTCAAGTTCAATTTTGTATTCCAGGCTGTCACCGTGGCGGATTTTCTGTAAAAACAAATAGTCCTCCAGGAATTTTATTTCCTTATCAACATCTACAAGTTCAGTCTCCCTTTGTTCGAGCACGTATCGGTAAACTTCCGACAACTCCTTGATGAACTTTACAGCCTGGTCCTGGTTTTTATAAACCAGGGTCGAAAGGGTGTTCAGGCTGTTAAATAAAAAATGGGGATTCACCTGGTTGCGCAATGCCCGGTATTGCAGGGCGATGCTTTCTTTTTTCAACCTTTCTTCATTCACTGCAGTTTCCCGCCATGCCTGGAAAAATCCTGCAGCGAAATAAATGGTGGTGATAACCACAGTGACCACAAATTCGATGATCATGGCGATATATCCCTGCTTGAACATCGACTGGAGGGGATGATCGAATATCAAAACGTACCAGATATAATTCACCACGAAAATAGCGAAAATGGTGTAAAAAAACATTACTGTCAGATTCAGCCAAAGCGCTTTGTGGGGATTTTTTTTATGGTCGATCCGGCACGACAAATAATAACCGATGAATTGATTGCCTTTCCATAAAGTGGTACCGATGAAAGCCGAATAGATTGAATTCCACCATACCCTGTTCCAGAAATCCATGAAGTCGGGCCTGAATAAAAAGGAGATCACGTTGCCGAGTATGATCACGATCAGGATATCCCTCAGATGTCCCAGAATTGAATAAGATATTTTATTATTTTTCATTTTTTGAAAAGTTTAACATTTTATTCATTACATGATTTCTGAACCAGTTTTTCGGTATTCTCCTTACCCCAGTTGGGAGCATAGTCCTTTTCAGGAACAAAAGTATGGTATTTTCCCAGAGCAGTTTTCAACAGCGGACAGGCTGCCTTTGCCCCTCCTCCGAAAGCTTCGGGTGTATGGAGCAGGTTTTGTCCTTGCAGGTAATAGGTTCTTGGATTTTCGGGGTTCAGGGCTTTTGCCTTGCCAAATGCTTCATTGGCCTTCATGCTGTATTGCATGCCCCGGTTCATGGGATCCACCTGTATCCTTCCCTGGTGAAGAAATCCCTGCAAAACAAGCAGTTCCGATTCATTGGGTTTGATCTCCTCCGCCTGGTCGATCAGCTTCTGGGCTTTGTCCAGCAAGGCATCCTTCTGATCGGGTTCACCGGCAAAAAACGTCATGTTGATATAGCAAAAGGCAGCATAATAGGCAGGGAGCCATTCTGCTTTTTCAGCCGCTGCGATCCGTTCAAACTGGTTGGCCAGGTCCATCATCTCCTGTTCTGTTTTTACATTTTTCAGTTCTCCGGTTTTTTCATCCATTGTTTTTTCAAAGTTGGAGCTGCTTTGGGCAAAGCCGATCGTAAGGATCAGGCTGAAAACGATTGTCATTTTAACTTGTTTCATTGTTTTGAATATTTAGTTAGCATTAAACTTCTTTTTTCGATTTTCCCTGAAGCGAGATGAACACACCCAGGAACACGAACCGTGTTGCCCCCGGAGTGATTGCATATGAATTGTAATTGCCGTTGCTGTCAGGGCTCAGGCTGTAGCGGTAGCCGAATACATTGTCAAAGCCCGGAATATTGCTCACCGAAAAATAGACGATGGTAAAATTGTCCCACAACTCGGTGAGGTAGCTGATATTGAAGCTCAGGTCGTTGTATGCTTTGGTTCTGTCCGATAAGAAGTCGGGATTGGCAGGGTTGTAATAGGGCCTACCGCTGGCAAACCGGTAGGTAAACCCGATCTGCGAGGTGATCTTTGAAATATAATACTTGTAAACCACCGACAGGTTGTGGTTCGAAACGAAAGTGGGCATAGCCGCCACGGGATAATCCTTGTAGTTTCTTTTCGTATCGATGTAGGAATAGGAAATCCAGTAATCGTGGCTGGCAAAGGAACGGTCGCGCCAGAAAATATCGATACCGCGGGCATAGCCGTTTCCGTCGTTGTTGTAAGTAGATTCTACGGGCAGGTAAAGGCTGTCGAATTTCACCAGGTTGCGGTATTGTTTGTAATACCCTTCGATGCGGAAGGTGCGGTTGTTCTTGATGATCTGGTAGTTCAGGATAAAATGCCTGGCCGCTTCGTAGTCGAGGTTTTTATTGAATATCACGTAATAATCGCCCGGCGACTGGTAAAACTCCCCGTAAGCAAATGAAACCTGGCTTTTCTTCCCTGTATTATAAGCCAGAGAGATCCTGGGCGCTACATTCATTTTGTTGATCAGGCTCGAATATTCGGCCCTCACCCCTGCCCTTGCTGCAAATTTGTTGGCGAGGTTGAATTCGGTCTCGGCAAACCCTGCAGAGATCAGGTCATTCAGTCCGTTTGAAGCGTTGATGATATTTTGTGAGTTATGATAATCCTGTACAAAATTCCGGGTCCAGGCGTCGCCTCCGAATTTGACCTTGAAATTGTCATTTAGCAAATAGGTTAAATTGTACCTGACTTGCAGACTTTTGGTCGTCTCCCTGATCTGTTCCCCAGATATATCCATATCATCCCTGTTTTGCGACCACGCCACTCCCGCATTGGAGATCAGCTTTTCGCCATGCCCGTCGCGGTAGGTGGCATTGAGATAGGTGTTGTTATCGGTGAGGGAGACGTTGTTAGTGGTCGTAACATCACCGTACCCCGGGTAGTTCAGTTCACTTTTACCCGAACCCGCCTGCCCGTAAACCTTGATCATCCCATCCTTATCTGTTTTTTGCCTAAATGCCAGCGAGCCACCGAATCCTTTGGGAGCTTCCTGCCAGTCGAAATCCTGTTTCAGCAGGGCGAAGTAGGGGCTCAGGTTCAGGTAATCGGCAGAGACCGAAATGGAGGATTTATTCCAAAGCTGTGTATGGGAAGCGCCCAGCCCCACACTCATCAGCGAAAGACCGGTCACCGATTCGGTGGGAAGATCATTGGTTTGCAGGATCAGGGCTGAAGAGAGCGCCTGACCGTATTCGGCAGAGTAGCCGCCCGAACTGAAGATCGTCCCCTTGAACAAAAAGGGTGAGAACCGGCCGCGGGAAGGAACATCGGGCATAGTGGATTCGTAGGGTTTGTCAACGATCATACCGTCGATGAATGTGCGGGTTTCGTAGCTGTCGCCGCCCCGCACAAACAGTTTACCCTCCTCCCCTACTACCTGTGTTCCCGGCAGGGTGTTGATGGCCGAAGGGATATCGGCCAGTCCGCCGGCAGTGGTAACGATATCCAGCGGTTTCAGGATCACCGATTTTTTCTCGTCGCTGGCTTCGAACGACCCGGCTGTGATCACCACCGCATCCAGTTCGTTGTAGCTTTCCTTCATGGAAAAATCGAAGGTCAATTTATTTAGATTCAGGTTTACAGGCTGTTCCAAAGTCTCGAACCCAATGAAACTTGCTGCCAATACCTGTTCCCCTTCCAGGCGGGTGGTGCAGCGGTAAAAGCCCAGGGTATCGGTCGAACCGCCGTCGTAGGAACCTTTCAGGTAAACATTCACGCCGGTGAGCGGTTCCCCCTTTTTGTCGGTGACCTTACCCCATATGGTGGTCTGTCCTATGAGGTATTGAGAACAAACGACGATAAAAATGGTGAACAGCGTTTTCATGATGATCGATTTACGGGCAAAGATGCACCCGCAGTAACGATTTTTATATTTATTGTTACCGAACTGTTGAATCGGGCGGAAGAGTTGTATTTCTTAGATAGAATTAGAATTAGAGATTCTTCTCCAAAAGAGTCCTTCGGACGCTATCACTCTTAACGACAACTAAAAAACGAAACATTCATTTTTATTAAGACAGCACCAAAAGCGGTAGACACCCTGAGGTGCGCAGCCTCGAAGGGTGTGCTCAGGCCCTTGTAAGAAATTTTTTTATAAACACTGCCTTGCCCTGTCTGGCGAAAGGTAGGCAATCTGATATAAAATGAAGTATAGAGATTGATCCCTTCCACTCACAATGACAAAAAAATAATGAGGTGAAAGTCTAATAAAATTGCTTGTAATGTTAAGCGCAGTGAAACATCTCTTTCATATTTTTTGTGATAATAAAATCTAAGCTTTTATGTGAGTCATTCCAGTCACCTTAGTCATTCCCCAAACAATTTTTTCCAATTTTTAATTCAATTCACTATCTTTACCCGTTCATTTTTTTTAATCTTACTTTTCAATCTTTATGTTCCATAAAAATTTTTATCACATGAATCGTTTCAAGAGGTTTTTCAATACCGGCAAAATGCTGGTTTTACTGGCTGTTTTGGTTTCGGTGGTTGCCTGTACCACTGAGAAATATAAGGTGAAAACCGCCACCGACAGCAACGGCTACCAATACGAATACGTCACCAACGATCCGATCAATGCCCGGATCTACACCCTCAACAACGGGCTGAAGGTTTACCTCAGCCATAATCCCGATGAGCCGCGCATCGCCACCCTCATCGGTGTGCGGGCAGGCTCCACCTCCGATCCCGTTGAAACCACCGGCCTGGCCCACTATTTCGAACACATGATGTTCAAGGGGACCAACAATATCGGCACCCTCGACTGGGAAAAGGAAAAAGTACTACTTGAACAGATCTCCGACCTTTTCGAACAAAAAAGAGCCACAGATGACCCTGAAGAGAAAATGGCTATCTACCGGCAGATCGACAGCTTGTCGCAAGTAGCTTCTACCTATGTGGCAGCCAATGAATACGACAAAATGGTTTCGAGCCTCGGCGCTAAAAGGACCAATGCCGGCACTTCCTACGAATCCACGGTGTACATGAACGACATCCCTTCCAATGAGTTCGAAAAATGGCTGTTCCTGGAAAGCGAAAGGTTCAAGAACATGGTGCTGAGGCTGTTCCACACGGAGTTGGAAACCGTTTATGAGGAGTTCAACATGTACCAGGATATGGATCGCTCCCGTGCCAACAAAGCCATGATGGAGGAGTTGTTCCCCACACATCCCTATGGCCGGGATATCATTGGGTTGCCTGAGCACCTGAAAAATCCGTCCATTGTGAATATTTACCAGTTTGCCGAAACCTGGTACCGGCCCAACAATATGGCCATTGCCCTGGCGGGGGATCTGGATATGGATCAAACCATTGTGCTCATTGATAAATATTTTGGTGATATGCAACCCAACGAAGAATTGCCTGCTCTCGAACAACCAAAGGAAGAACCCATTACAGAACCTAGGGTGAGAGAAGTATTTGGTCCGGATGCGGAATCGGTCTCACTCGCTTTCAGGTTCAACGGTGCTGATTCCGAAGACGAAAAATATGTGACCCTGATCGACATGATCCTTTCCAACAGCCAGGCCGGACTCATCGACCTGGATCTGAACCAGCAACAAAAAGTACTGCGTGCCGGCTCCTATTCCTATTTCCTGCGCGATTACGGAATGCATCAATTTTATGGCCAGCCGCGTGAAGGTCAAACCCTGGAACAAGTGAAAGACCTGATTTTGGGTGAGATCGAAAAAGTGAAAAACGGGGAATTCGACGATTGGATGATACAGGCGGTTGTCAACGATTTGCGGCTTTCGGAGATCAGGAGCCAGGAACGGAATTTCTCCCGCACTTATGAGATGATCGGTGTTTTTATCGACAAAGTCCCCTATATCGACCGTCTGAAATTTACAGATGATCTGGAGAAAATTACCAAACAACAGATCATAGATTTTGCCAAACAACATTATGAAAACAACTATGTTGTTGTGTACAAACGGACGGGTGAGAATAAAGACCTGGTTAAAGTTGAGAAGCCACCAATTACACCGGTGGAGATCAATCGCGAGGACCAGTCGGGATTTTATAAGGAGTTTTCGGAAATGGAAGCTGAACGCATCGAACCCGTATTTATCGATTTCCAAAATGCCATTCAGAATGAAAAACTGCAATCGGAAATCGATGTCAGTTATATCAAAAATACCACCAATGAACTTTTCAATTTGCAGTACATCATTGATATGGGGAAGAACCATAACATCCGTTTACCGCTTGCAGTAAATTACCTCCCCTACCTTGGAACCGACAAATACAGCCCTGAAGAGTTACAGAAAGAGTTTTTCCGCTACGGTTTGTCAATGAATGTGAATGCCAGTGATGAACGCTGCTACATTTCCATTTCCGGTTTGCAGGAATCGTTTGAAAAAGGTGTTGAACTGCTGGAACATGTTCTTGCCGGCGCTGTTTCGGATCAAAAAGCTTATGACGATTACGTGGACGGTATTTTAAAGGAGAGAACCGATGCCAAACTGAATAAAAATGCCATTCTCTGGAATGGGTTATTTAATTACGGCAAATATGGCCCCAATAACCCCAATACTTATTTAATTTCCGATGGTGATTTGAAACAGGTAAATCCGGAAGAACTTACTGAATTGATCAAAGATATGTACTCCTACAAGCACAGGATGTTTTATTACGGAAAGGAAGATTTGGCTAAGGTAGTCCCGGTCATCGATAAGTTCCACAATGTACCTGATGAGTTGAAACCATATCCCGACCCCGTATTGTTCGTTGAAAAGGAAACCGATAAAAGCAATGTTTATTTTGCCGATTACGACATGAGCCAGGTAAATATCATCCTCCTTTCTAAAGGACCAAAATTCGATAAGAACCTGATTCCGCCCTCCCGTCTGTTCGGAGAATATTTTGGAGGAGGCCTTTCGTCCATCGTATTCCAGGAGATCAGGGAAGCACGGGGATTGGCCTATTCGGCATTCAGCGCATTTGGAACACCTTCCAAAAAGGATGAATCTCATTATGTGTATGGTTTTGTTGGAACACAGGTGGATAAGCTAAAGGACGCTACCGACGCACTCATCGATTTAATGAACAACATGCCCAAGGCTCCGAAACAATTTGAACTGGCCAAGGAATCTATCATCAAACAAATCCAGACAGAGCGGATCATCAAGACCAATATTTTCTGGACATACCAGCGCAACCTCGACCTGGGGATCGACTATGATATCCGAAAGGATGTTTATGAGTATGCACAGGAAATCGATCTGGACAAATTTTTGGAATTTTTTAACGGGTATATAGCCGGAAATAACTATTCATTCCTGATACTGGGCAACCGAAAGATGGTTGATCAGAAAACACTGGAAAAACTGGGGGCAGTCAATGACCTGACCCTGGAAGAAGTTTTCGGATATTAAATCGGATTTAACTTTTAACCCTCACTGTCTTTGGCCAGCCAGCTAGCCGGATTCAGGAGGGTTTTTCCTTTCCATAACTCGAAGTGGAGTTCGGTTTTCAACTCTTTAATGTTGGTATGCAGTTTCCCGATCTCTTGCTTGGTGTCCACGATGTCCCCTTTATTCACATAAACCTCATCCAGGTTGGAATAAACCGAAAGATATTCTCCATGCCTGATCATGATTACGTAGTTATAGTTCGGTATCGACATAACCCGGGTGACGGTTCCGGCAAAAATAGCCCTCACTTTGGCATTTTCATCTGTTAAAATATCGATGCCATTATTTTTAATTTTCACGCTTTTCAGAACCGGGTGGTCATGTTCTCCGAAAGTACTGGAAATTATTCCCCGCTCCAGGGGCCATGGTAATCCTCCCTGGTTGGATTCGAACTTTTCGGAAAGAAGTAATTCGGCAGGTGTCAGTGCGAAGGAAGTTGTTTTGGTTGTGCCTGATTTGGAAGAAGCCAGCCTGATCTCTTCAGCAATGATCTTTTCAATTTCATCCTGTAGTTTTTTTGCGGCCCTCTCCTTTTCCTTGATGGTAGAGAGTAAGTCTTTCTCTTTTTTAGTTAGCGATTGATATACGTTATTTTGCTGGCTACGCGATTGATTAAGCTCATCTCTTTCCTTTTCCAATGTGCTCAAAAGAACCAGCTTTTCATTTTTATTGGAGTCCAGTTCCATTAAGGTTTTATTGATCTCTTCCTCGGTTTTCAGGATCAACCCGACCTGGATCTTTCGGTACGAGGTATATTGCTGGAAATATTTAAAGCGACGAAATGCCTGGTTGAAATCCTCAGCCGAAAAAATAAACATCAACCTATCGTATGTATTTTTGTTTTTATAGGCATAATAAATCATTTTTGCGTATTCCTTCTTAAGGTTTTCCAGGTCGTATTGTAAATCCTTCAGTATTTCATTGTTCAGGTTTATCTGTTCATCAGTTGTGGCTATTTGGTCGTTCAGGTTATTGATGAGGTCTTCACGGTTTGAAATCTGCTTTTTCAGTATGATCAGTTGGTTCAGTGTAATCTCCTTGGTTTTTTTTGTCTCATCCAGCAATCTTTCGTTGAATTTGATTTCCTCCTCGATTTTGTCCTTGTCGTATTGAAGCACGGTTTTTTTATCCTGCCCCAACATTTGTTCACCGGAGGATAGCAAAATCAGGCTAACAAAAATTACTCGTTTTATATATGAAAACGATTTGATCATCAAAAAAGAAAGATTTTCGAATGGACACCAAAATTAAGCCTTTATTGCAAACGATCGTATTTGGTGGATATTTTGAAAGGGAAATTTTGTTTTTCGTTGAGGGAAATCCTGGAATAATCAACATCCACCACTACCGGATTTTCGGCATCGATCTCATAAAAAATATGTTGAGGAAAAAGTTGACCGTTAATGGTCTGGAAATCGGAGTAGAAGGCATCCAGTTTTTTGTTCTCTTTTTTTACCTCTTTTATTTTCATTTGGGTGATTTTAAAGGTTTCAGGGTTCAGAAATATATTCTGGATAAATATCCGTTCTTCGTCTTCCCTGGTTTTGGAATATTTTTTCAGTTTACTCCGGCCAGCGGTTACCAGGTGATACTCTTTGCTATCGTATGATACCCTGAATTTGCCATCCTCATAGTAAGTAAGGTCATTTCCCAGGAGAATGGATTGAATAACATCGAAATCGATGTTTGTGTCGAGAAAACGGTTAATGGCACCATAGTCACCTTCAAAATAAGTTTTATTGATACGGTTGATAAATTTAACGGAGTCATTGGTGATCAGCAACCGGGCCATTTCAATACCCAATGCAGGTGATAGTGTAACCCAGATCGCACTGTCTTTCCGCATCCTGACCTGTCCGCTGAAGGACGTTTTCTTTTTGTTAAGCAACAATTCGAGTGTATATTTGGCCGAAAACCAATTGAATTTCAATTCATTCTCTTTCAGCTTTTCAAAAATATAATCGGCACCGTAATCTTTGATGGGCTCCTTTATTACTGACCGGTGCGTTTTGCATGAAGCAATTAGTATTAACAGGGAAACCAGGCAATACCAATGGGCCGTTGTTAGGAAATTTTTGTATGAGTATAAATAACGTATATTCGCGGGGCTATTCATATAGCTTTCCTTCGGTTATTTTCTTTTCCAGGAATTCTGACCCCTCACCTGCTTTTTTGGCTTCGTTCCAATATTCAACTGCCTGGCTTTTTTCACCCAATTGCCACAGGACGTCACCATAATGTTCCAAAATTACTGCACTTGGATCATCATTGTTTTCAAGTGCTTTATTTATCCAGTATTTGGCTTCATCATAATACCCCATTTTATATAACACCCACCCATATGTATCCTGATTGGATGAATTGTTGGGTTTTAATTCGGTCGCTTTTTTGGCCATTTTGGCTGCCTTATCCAGGTTTTCATTGCGAAGGGCCAGGTAATATGCGTAATTATTTAAGACATAATCATTATTCGGATCTATCATCAGTACTTTATCATACGACTCATCCGATTTTTCATTGTCTTTCAGTTGGTTATAGGCATCCCCCAGGTAGGCATAAAACTGAGCTTTCATAGGGTCGTTGTTGACTACATAATACAAACCCTGGTTTAGAATATCAACACATAAATCCCATTGTTTCTTTTGGTAATATGTGCTGCCCAGAAACAAATAAGGCAATGGTTGTTCAGGAAATAATTCAATGGTTTTGCGGCTTTCAACGAGCAGGGCATCCAGATCGTTTAATTCGGATTCGGTAAAAAGCAACTGTTCCCAAATCAGGTATTTGCTGCTATCGATCTCAATCACTTTCCTGAATGCGCTCCTTGCCTCCTCAAATTGTTTATCCTGGTAAAGGAAATCGCCATACATGGAAAAGGCTTTGGGGTCGTTGGGATGTGTTTTTATCAAAATTTCAGCCAATTCAAATGATTGATCCTTTAAATTGTTATAAATTTCGTTAGCAGTATAATATTTAAGCAGTATCTGTATTTTCGAATCGATATCCAGGGCCGGGTTGGCAAATCCCATTTTTAATTCTTCGAATGCCTTGAATTCCTGTCCGTTTTTACGGTAATAATCGGCCAGCGAAATATGGATGTATGGATTTTCTGGATCGATTTCAACGATTTTATTATAGGTAGCCAGGGCCTTCTCATTCATTCCATTGGACAGGTACAATTCGGCCAGGATTGCATAATACTGGCTCACATTGGGGAAATGCTCAATCAGTTTTAAAATTTCGGCAATGGCCTTATTCACCTTATTTTCCTGCAAATAAATTTTTTGTTTGGTAATTGAAAATTCTTCCCTGATACCCACCTTTTTCTCCAGTTCGTCATATATACGGATGGCTTCATCGGGCTGATCATTGTATAAATATAAAAGGGCCAGTTTGTTATAATACTCGATTTTATCGGGATTGAGTTTGATCAGTTTATTTACGACATCAATTGCATCCTTGTACCGTTCGAACAACGGCAACAGGTCTGCATAGAACAAAAGGTAATACTCGTTGGTAGGATCTGTTTCAGTAGCTTGTTGAGCATAATTGAGTGCCTCGGTAAAGTTTTTCTGATCCTTGTAAATTTTGGCCAGTTCAAACATGGAAGCATCATCTTCAGGGTTGATATCCAGGCATTTTTGATATAGCTTCTTAGCTTCATCGTAATTACCCAGCATTTTTTCTTTATTGGCGTCAAAAAATACCGTGGAATTATCCTTGTTTTGTTCGTGTGTTTCGGTTTGTTCACTTTTACTGACAGGGGATTGGGCTGTATCTTTTGTCGATTTACAGGCCAGAATACTCATGATCAGAGAAATGACGATTAGAAATCTTTTTATATAAATTATAAAATGCATGTTCAAAATCATTAATTGTATTAATTGGTACCGGTACTCCCAAAGCCTCCTGTACCCCTTTCCGATTCCAAAAGTTCTTCCACTTCGATCCATTCCGCCTGTTCATGTTTCGAAATTACCATTTGGGCAATCCTTTCACCATCATGAACATAAAATTCCTCGTTTGAAATATTTGCCAGGATTATTTTTATTTCACCCCTGTAATCGGCATCAATGGTTCCCGGTGAATTGAGCAAAGTAATTCCATTTTTGATTGCCAATCCGCTTCTGGGTCTTATCTGTGCTTCATATCCGGCGGGTAATTCAATAAATAAGCCGGTTGGGATCAAAGATCTTTGCAACGGTTTGAGTAATACAGGCTCATCAAGATCAGCACGTAAATCCATACCGGCCGAGAATTCAGTTTCATAACCCGGCAAGGTATGTTTGGATTTATTTACTATTTTGATTTTCATATTGTTTGTAAAAAAATAAAGGAACGCAAAATTAGATAAAATAGTCATCCATTTCAGTTAAATGATGTTAAATAGGTTGAATTTCGGTAATTTGAACCATTGTAACCAGACTCATCCCATGAAGTGAGAATTTTTGCCTGTAATTAAAATTATTCGAGATGCCTAGTTTTGCTTTGGTTTGATGAAATGTTTTCTTTCGAGGCTGATAGCAGTAACAATAAATACCAGGAAAAAAAGGGAATTTATAACCAACCGGAGGTTTTCATAAAGGGAATCAGTCAGGTATCCTGCGAAAAAAAGGACAATTGCAAGCCCGAAATAAAAACCGATCCGGCCGACGTGATAATCAATTGGAAAGTACTTTTTCCCAAGGTAATAGGAAAGGAGAATCATGGCAATATAACATATTAAATGTCCCAGTGCGGAGCCGAGATAGCTGAAGGTTGGAACCAGTAAAAAGTTGACGGCGATTGTAATCAGGGATCCAAATACAGCAATGAGGGCTCCGAATTTGGTAATGTCATTCAGTTTATACCATACCGAAAGGTTGTAAAATATTCCCAGAAGCAGATTGGCCATTAGCACAATTGGAACAATGTACAAGCCCTCCCAGTATTCGGGGCCGATGAAGTATTTAAAAATATCAATATACAATGTGACAGCCAGAAAAATGATTAACCCGAAAATGGTGAAATATTTCATTACATCTGCATAAACCGTCTTTGCATTTGCCTCTTTGGCCTGGGCAAAAAAGAAAGGTTCGGCTGCATACCGGAACATTTGAATAAATATTGTCATCAGAACGGCCAGCTTAAAGTTTGCACCATAAATACCCAATTGGGAAAGTACATAGTTCTGTGGATCTGATGTCCCCTCTGGAATTTTTACCAGGTATTTAAAAATGATTTTATCAGAAACTTCATTGATCATTCCTGCCAGGCCTACGATAAGCAGAGGGAAGGTGTACCTGAGCATTTGCCGTAAAATATGCAGATCGAATTTCCAACCAAGTCGGAACAATTGAGGGGACAGTAGCACAATACTTACTAAACTGGCAACCAGGTTCGAGATAAAAACGTATTCAATTTTCAAATCGGGGTTATACAAAATCAGCCAGGGTGACCCAGGATCGGTTTGATATATTGAATTGCAAAACAATAGATAATATAAATTCATTCCTACATTGACCCCGACGTTAACAATTTTAATCAGTGAAAACCGCAAGGATTTTTGCTGTTGCCTGAGATAGGCAAATTGAATTGCAGTAAATGCATCGAGGGCGACGATGATGGCAGAATAGATCAGTAATCGCTTTTGATCTTCGTAATGGATGGCAAATGAAATAGGATTTATAAACATGACCACCAACAACACAAAAAGCATGGAAGTGGCAGAAACTGTAATTAATGAAGTACTGAATATCTTGACAGGATCATTTTCTTTTTCGGCAAACCTGAAAAAGGTAGTTTCCATGCCATACAACAACAGGACGAAAAAAAACGCAATGTAAGCGTATAGTTCTGTGATGATCCCATATTCCGCCTCAAAGAATATACGGGTATATAAAGGGACCAGTAAATAATTGAGAAGTCTGGGAACGATGGTACCCAACCCATACACGGCTGTTTGCCCGGCCAGTTGTTTTAATGGATGCAAATTGCAAGAAATTTCAATAACGGCAAAAGTAGGTATTTACCTTAAACGGAAAGTTTTTACGACAATTTTCAAATATCAATATTCTTTTTGTTATTTATAATAATTCTAAATTTCTTACGACTCTTGTTAGGTTAAATAAAGGTGATTAAATTCGCTACGGTTATTTCAGGACGTTATGCCCCTTTAATTTAAAAGCAAAAGCAATCATTTAAATCACAATAACATGAAATCAATTTACAAAACAGCAATTATTGCAACCTTTTTTTTATTTGGATTTCTTCATTCTTCATTAGCGCAAGAAATCAAATATTCCGATGCATGGTCATCACATGGGATTTCACTTGCTGATCAGAACCAGGCGTTCGTTCAATTAAATTTCTCATTGGAGGGATTTATTATTGAGGACCTGACGGTTGAAGGCGAACCCATGAAAAATATTTTGGTTCCCGAGATTTTCCTTCCCAACGATGAAGGTGCTCCCAATTTGCCTGAATTCAGCAAGCGGATTGCTATCCCACAGGGTGCTACCGCCAAAGTAAAGATTGTGGATTTCCGAATTGAAACGATCCATGATATTGAAATTGCACCGGCACCCAGAATACCTTTGGAAACGGAAGACGGGCCATTGTTTTATAAGAAAGACAGTAAAATTTATTCGAAAGATGAATTTTATCCCCTGAAACCGGTTATTTTATCCGAACCTGGAAAACTCCGGGGTGTGGATTTTGTAATGATCGGGATTTCACCTTTTCAGTATAATCCTGTCACAAAGGAATTAAAGATCACTCGAGATATTCGGCTTGAGGTTGAATTTATCGGAGGAAACGGGCATTTTGGGGAAGACAGGTTAAGAAGCAGGTGGTGGGATCCGATTGTAAAAAATGGTGTTATCAATCCTGGATCATTGCCTGAAATTGATTTTAATAAGAAACATGCTGATTCAAAATCACCAGATTATGAATACCTGGTGATTGTTCCTAATAGCGCGGATTTTATCCAATGGGCCGATTCAATTAAAAACTGGAGAACACTTCAAGGCATTAAAACAGGCGTTGTTACTACTACTGAAATTGGAGGAAATACAGTTTCAGCCATTGAAACTTACGTAGATAATGCCTATAATACTTGGGATGTTCCGCCTTCAGCCGTTCTATTATTGGCTGATTATGGTACCGGGACAACCGGAATTATATCTCAGTTTTTCACCCACCCGGCTGGCTATCCCAATTTTGTTTCTGACAACCAGTTTGCAGATGTGAATGGAGATAATCTTCCTGAAATAGCATTTGCAAGGATAACAGCGAATGATGCATCTCAATTGGATGTGATGGTAACTAAATTTTTGGATTATGAACGGAACCCTCCATCAAGCTATGATTTTTATGATCATCCTATCACTGCTCTTGGGTGGCAAACCGAAAGATGGTTCCAACTTTGTTCTGAAATTGTCGGAGGTTATTTTAAAAATGAATTGGGAAAAAATCCTGTTCGTATCAATGCCATCTACAGTGGTACACCGGGTAGTGATTGGTCAACGGCACCGAATACTTCTGAGGTCGTTGGCTATTTTGGACCTTCAGGTTTAGGATATATTCCTGCAACTCCTGCTGAATTAGGAGGATGGTCAGGTGGTACGGCCACGGATGTTGTGAATGCTATTAATGCAGGGTCATTTATGCTTCAACACCGCGATCATGGTTCATATACAGGTTGGGGTGAACCTGCCTTTCAATCTTCCAATATCAACTCTTTAACTAATGTCAATAACCGCTTGCCTTATATATTTTCGGTCAATTGTCAAACCGGGGCTTTTCACATTTCCTCTGAGACTTTTGCAGAGAAGTTTCACCGACACACCTATGGTGGACAGAACAGTGGGGCATTGGGAGTAATGGCAGCTACGGAGGTTTCTTATTCATTCGTTAATGATGCCTATTTATGGGGGGTAATGGACAATATGTTCCCTGATTTTATGGGTTATACAACAACATTTCCTGTATCATATGTTATGCCTGCTTTTGGTAATGCTGCTGGAAAACATTTTCTTTATTCCACACAATGGCCTTATAATGAAGGAGATAAGTTGATAACCTATCGGTTGTTCCACCATCATGGAGATGCTTTTATGACTGTTTACACAGAAGTTCCTCAGAATCTCAGTGTAACTCATGATCCTGCGATCCTTGGCGGCAGTTCGTCCTTTACAGTTTCAGCCAATGCTGGTTCATTGATTGCATTGACGGTCAATGGCGAAATTATAGGAACAGCAGATGGAACCGGCTCTCCGGTTGCAATAACGATTACTCCTCCGTCGGTGGGTGATGAAATGATCGTTACAGTCACCAAGCAAAATTATTACAGGTATCAGCAATCGGTTGAAGTAGTTCCTGCTTCAGGGCCATATGTTAGTTATGATTCTCATCAAATCAATGATGCAGCCGGAAACAACAACGGACAGGCTGACTTCGGGGAAAACATTTTGCTGGATATGACGCTTGAAAATGTTGGAAGTTCTCCTGCATCCGCCGTAAATGCAACATTGATATGTACCGATCCATATGTAACGGTCAATGATAATTATGCAACTTTCGGAACCATCAATAACGGGTCAATCGTAACCGTTGAAGATGCATACGGAATTACGCTGGCCAATAATATCCCGGATCAATACACCATTGATTTTGAGTTGCAGATTACAGGTACTGCAGATGATACCTGGACATCCTATTTTAGTATATTTGTCAACGCACCATCATTCACATATGGTGAAATGACAATAGATGATGTATCGGGAGGTAATGGAAATGGTAAACTTGATCCAAATGAAACTGCAAATATTATTATTGAAATTACAAATAGCGGTCATAGTACTTCACCGGCTGCAATAGCCTATTTGACTACTGCAAGTCCGTATTTGACAGTTAATACAGGAACTCAGAATTATTCGGGAATTGCTTCGGGAACTACTGTGTATCCAACATTTAATATTTCGGTTAGTTCGGCCGCACCTGCCGGAACATCGGTTAATTTGAACTCTAATATTGTAGCTGGCAGTTATACTGCGAATGCTTCATATAATACGGTTGTGGGTCAAATACCGGTATTGATTTTAGACCTTGACGATAATGCAAGTTCCGGCCCATACATGCAAACGGCTATGACGAACCTGGGTGTTGGTTATGATTACAGTACCTCTTTCCCGGGTGATCTCAACCTGTATTCTTCGGTTTTTGTCTGTCTCGGTATTTACGCAAACAATTACGTTTTGAGTTCTGCTCAGGGTACAACCCTGGCTAATTATCTTAATAATGGCGGTACTCTTTATATGGAAGGCGGTGATACCTGGGCCTATGATTCTCAAACCGCTGTACATTCCATGTTTAATATCGACGGACAATCCGATGGGTCGGCTGATATGGGCACCGTTGTGGGTATAGCTGGTACTTTTACGGAAGGGATGTCATTTACATATTCAGGTGAAAACAGTTGGATGGACAGATTGGGTGCAACTTCTCCAGCATATGTTGTCCTTCAAAACGTATCACCTTCATATGGAACCGCGGTCGCCTATGATGCAGGTACCTACAAAACCATTGGTGCATCCCACGAATTCGGAGGCCTGACAGATGCAAGCAGCCCTTCTACAAAAACTGAATTAATGGAGGAATACCTTACCTTTTTTGGAGTTCTCGGCGGCGCTACATTCCCACAAATCTCAGTCGATCCGCACACTTTGAATTTCGGAGGTGTTGAAGTGGGTTCCAGCGCTACCTTGCAATTTACTATTGAAAATACAGGGACTGGAGTTCTTACAGGAACAATTACCACTCCAACCGGATTTACGGTTGCCCAGGCCAAAGATTACGGTGACAATACGTTGAGTTATGCTGTAGCGGAAGGAATGACAGAAGAATATAACCTGACTTTTTCACCAACTGCAGTTCAGTCTTATATCGGGAATGTGACGATTGAACATAATGCAGGTGGTGCAGCAGAACTAATTTCGGTTTCCGGCAATGGCCTGGCAGCTCCTATGCCTGATATTTCTGTAAATCCGTCGAATTTTTATGTGACACTCATGCAGGATGACAACACCGATCGTACCTTAATAATCGATAATTTAGGAGATGCCAACCTTAATTATTCAAGTGCGGTATCTTACTTAAGCAAAGGTATGGACATAGGATCGCAAATAAATACCGGGACTCTTATTAAACATACCAAGAAAAGCCTTGATCAGGAAGAATGTCCTTATAAGGCGATAAATTATTCATCTCCCGAAGCAGTGGGTGATATATTGATGGACATGGATATCCAGACCATCACAGGAGAGGACCAACTGTTGGGTTGCGGATTTGACGGCACGTATCTATGGTTTACCGGAGGCGGTGGAACATCCGGCTTGTATGCAAATCAATTGTACAAGGTTGATGTGGGCGGTAATTTGATCGGGACCTATTCACAGGGCACATCATCCGACTGGGGAATACGGGATCTAGCATTTGATGGAACTTATTTGTACGGTGGTGATGAAAACGGTTTTTACCGGATAGATCCGTCAACCGGAACAGTAACAACTATGTTTACAGGTAATCTTGGATTAACTTGTATCCGAGCACTGACCTATAATATGGTCAACGGACATTTCTATGCTTGTAACTGGGATACACAAATTGTAGAATTCAGCTCATCGGGAACTACTTATGGTTCATATACTGCCTCGGGATTGGCTAGTATTTATGGCCTGGCATATGATGTATCTACAGGAAATCTATGGCTTTATGACCGGACAGGTTCTCCTGAAACGAGTTTCTATGAATATAGCCTGAGTACGCAATCACTTACCGGTTACAGTATACAGGTTTCCTTGCTTTCGGGTCTTACCAGTCAGATGAACGGCGGTGCATTTTATTCAACTGATTTGGTTTCCGGTAAAATCATTCTGGGCGGAGTGGTTCAAGGTACGGATAATGATAAGTTCTTCGCGATGGAAATTGGTGATTTGGCAACCTATTCATGGTTATCCGTAACAAATAATGCGTCCGGGACAGTGAATCCTGGTAACTCGCTTAATGTTACCGTTCATTTTGATGCAATAGGCCTTGATGCAGGAATTTATGAGGGAGCGGTTGTCATCAGTAGCAATGACCCCGACCAACCTCAGTTGTCGGTACCTTGCACTTTGGAAGTTATTTCAGGTACCGAAACCAATATCAGCGCATTCCTCGAAGGCCCGTTTTTATCTACTGAAATGACGACCGATCTGAATACATTGAATACAATTCCATTGAATCAGCCATACAACGTTGCTCCATGGAACTACACCGGATCAGAAAATGTTGCAGCCATCCCCAATACCGATGTTGTTGATTGGATTCTCGTTGAATTGAGAGAAACAGCCGGAGGAGTGGCAACAGCAACACCTGCAACAATAATTGGTCAACAGGCCGGATTTATTTTGAAGGACGGTGCCATTGTATCGATTGACGGAAATTCACCCATGGTATTTGATGTAATGCCTACACAAAATGTATTTACGGTTGTTTATCACAGGAATCACCTGGGCATACAATCAGCTACAGCAATGACAAGTGTTGGTAATGTCTATAGTTTTGACTTCACTACAGGACAGGATCAGGTTTACGGTTCTGAACATGCCCATAAACAACTGAGTGCAGGTATATGGGGTATGGCAGGCGGTAATGCCAATGCCGATTGTGAGATCAATAATTTGGATAAGAATGATGTTTGGGTAGGTCAGTTGAGCGGAAACGGTTATTATTCCGGGGACTTCAATATGGATGGCGCTGTTGATATGAATGATAAATATGAAAACTGGGAGACCAACAGCGGAAAGTGTTCTTACATTGTTAAATAATATTTTATATCGAAAGTAAATAAAGAAGCCAATCCGGATGGGTTGGCTTCTTGTGTAATTAAATATGATATTTGAAAGATATGAATAAATCGTTTATCGTTCTTGTATTTATCGCCATTGCGTTAAATTCCTTTTCCCAGGGCTGGCGAGCCGGGGAGAAGCAGGTGAGGATTATGCTGGAAAATCCGGAGCAAGTTCAGCAGTTCCAGTTGTTGCATA
>JAFGBL010000148.1 GCA_016933115.1 Bacteroidales bacterium
CCACCTTGCACATAAAATTTAGAAAGCACATTTAATTTTTCCAGCAAGGCAGCTGGTTGGGCTGATGAACCTACATTATCATAAACATACAGGATTACATTAACTCCATCCAACGCTTCATCTGATAGATCGTTATAGGAAATGTACACAAAATCGTTTCCATAGGTCGCCTGTGTCCACTCGGCAGCAGCTTTCACATCATCGTCTGCGATCTCTGCAATGGTTGCTCCATCTCCCAGAAATGCTACTTTGGAAGGCAAGATTGTCGGATAGATTGTATAGGTTCTTTCCGAGACACCGTTACTCACAACAACCTGAACAGGAGTCGTTAAATCAAGGCTTGATCCACTCACAGGCGTTACCGTGACGCCATCTGGTGCCGATGCCTCAAACAAGACAGAACCTAAATCAGTACCGCCTGCCAAGCTGATATTTATGGTACCAGCCAGGTGATCTACTTCTGCACTTTTACTGTTGATTGTAACACTTTCAACGATATCCAGGACATTGGGTCCATCCATGTAGTTTTCGCGTTCATTGCAGGATTGTAGTCCTAGGATAAGGACTACAATCGTTACTATATTTACATAAACTAATCTCTTCATTATACTGAATTTTAGTCATTTAAATAGTCGATAATATTCGAGGTAAGCAATTCTATATTACCTTGATAATCGTTGACTCTTCCTTCATTTGAGTCAAATTCATAACCAATAATGGTATTTTCAAGCGTAATTATTCGTCCGGCAAAATCTGTTGGGATATTCATGTCAAAGTTTGCATCCAACGATCCGGTTGTTGGTAAAAACTCTACGGCTCCATATCCGAAAGCATCGCCGATATGACGTAATGTTCCAAGTTTTACCGCGTTTACTGCTTGTTCGAACAGGAGAGCTGCATCTTGTCCACAACATCCGGGTGACAGAATACCATCCATGTGTTGCCACCAGATCAATCTTGCCTCCCGGGTACCGGCGTTGTTTAAATAAAGTTCCCCATCGCCTGCAAATGTCAATCCGTTGAAGATGGGATGCCCCCTTCTGTCACCGGAATTGTTTGCATCTCTAACGCCTAATCCCCAAATATCATCTGCCGGTTTATCGTGATCGACACAACCTCCAACACCAGCACAGCCAAATTCAGTATACATATAGTTTCCTAATCCCCTTGGAGCACTATAATCAGCAGGCATACGACCTAAAACATGAATGAATGAAGTAGGATCTCCTGCCAGGAATAAGTTTCCACCTCCTCTAGCCCAATTTGTTATTGCAGTAGCCTGAGATGCCCCAGGTTGTAATTCGGCTGGCAATAGTGTCATAACATTATCATTTGTTGCAAAATATTGCGTACCGGAAGTAAGTGGGGTCAAATAATATAACATAGCAACATTCGTATTCGCCAAAGCTTCTTCAGTAACATTTGCAATTTTGATATATGCAAAGTCATCAGGATATTGCGCTTTTAAATATTGCGCTGCTGCTTTCGCATCATCATCTTCAAGGGTATTGATACAATCGGCTTCTCCTAAAAAGACTACTTTTTGGGTAGATTCCTTTGCCGATATAGTTACCTGGTATTCTGTAGTTAAACCTTCCAAATTGGTAACAGTATAAGTTACGGCTCCCTGGCTGAAATCCTGAGCTACACCCGAAACCGGAGATACTGTCAACTCATCATTTAGTGTAATTACCGGAGAAATAGCAGTTAAATCCGATCCTGCAGGAAGAATAACAGTAATTGTTGATGCATCATTATCGATAACACCGGTCACGGCGCAAACATCCTCCGAGGTTGCAAAAACATCTATTACCGGAGCTGCCAGTTGTGATACAGTTACCAGATAGGATTTACCTGTAAATCCGTCATTCGATAGAACTGTAAATTTGACCGGATTGGTAAAATCTTGTGCTACCCCTGATTGCGGAGACGATGTCGTACCTCCAGGTATAGTGTATGAAGGTGTTAATGCTTTTATATTCTCCTGGCTGCCGACTGTAACGGCAATTGTACCATTTACCTGGTCAATAACACCTTCATTATCACCGATTGAAAAAGTCATGATCATTGGATCTCCGTAAGCGGCTATCGTAACGGTATACTCCCTGGTTATTCCATTATTCGTAACCTTAAATACTACAGGGCCAGCAGAAAAATCGGCTGTGCTTCCTGAAGCAGGATCTACGGTAGCCCCTTCCGGAAGTGTGATATTAACGACTACGGAACTAATATCAGTTCCCGCGGGCAAAGTTAAATTCACGGCGCCGTTAGTCTGGTCGATGGTTGCACTTTGGCCATTCGCCTCGAAAGACCGCATAATTGAATAGGTGTAATCCGGTACCATGTCATCAAATTTGATGTCATTTTCGCAGTTCGTGAATAATGTCACAGCGATTCCGAAGAACAGGACAGGAATCCATCTACTTATCTTTTTAATTGTATTTTTCATTTTATCGATTTTTTCAATGTTCTTAAATAGGTTAATTCTTTATAATCAGTGGTTAATAGCCTGATCTTTGTTTATAAACACCGCCTGACGCATCAATTTCAATTTGTGGTATCGGTAAATATTCATCTCTTCCGGAGGTGAATGATGCTCCTGCGTAATAACCCCGTTTGGCACTTTCTTTAAACATGTAGTCATTTAACCAATTCGCAGCAATGCCCCACCGAACCAAATCATAAAAAGTATGTCCTTCATTATGAAGCTCTAAACGGCGTTCCATCCGTAATGCTTTTCTGGCATAGTCTTGGGTTACATTTGTTGGATACAGGGCAATGGTGTAATTAGCTGCGTCCAAAGAAGGGGTGTTGAAATCATAAACCCGGGGCGAATTTTTTGCCCTGCTGCGAATTTGATTAATGATAGCCATTCCGGTAGCAACATCGCCTGATTCTATTGAAGCTTCAGCTTTCCATAAGAGGACATCGCTAAATTTAATGATTGGAAAATCCAGCGCCCCTTTAGCCCAGGGGAAACCACCTGAAGCTCTTAAATCGGAATAAGGATCAATTTGATATTTCTTTACGACATAGTATCCGTAGGTTGGTACGTCCCTATTCCAGTTAACCTGCATGGGCATGTTTTGCCAATGCTTCCAGGTTATACCCGGTCTGCCGATTGAGTGGTCCAATCTTGGGTCAACCGGTGTTGTTGTATCATCGTATGCCAAATCGGAGCTATTATATGAATCCAATAATGGCAATCCATCCGAATCAACTTTGAAGGTGTTTACGATATTTTGCGATGGCTTGTGAAAATCATCTCCATTTAAGTAGGGATGATTTGTATCATCAGATGGAGAATCGGGAGAATTAATCAGATCTCCAAAATTTAAGTTTCCGTATTCCGATCCATCATTGACAGAATATTGGATGGCAAATACATTTTCAGCATTACCATATCCGGGTGTTGAATAGAGTTTTTCGAGGTCATCAACCAAATCATAAGGCCCGGCTATTACTTTGTCTGCATTGGTAATCACCTCGCTCCATTTTCCCTGGAATAGTTTCGCCTTTGCCAGGAAGGCATAAGCAACCAGTTTGTTTACCCTTCCCAAGCCTTCTTGAGTTTCAGGCAATACCGCAATGGCTGCATTTAAGTCATCCTCAATTTTCCCCCATAAAAAGGCCGTATCAAAAGAGTTTTCGACACTGGCAACGCTTTCTACCGGTGTATTTTCATCAATATAGGCGAATGATCCAAAATTCTTCATCAATTCGAAATAGAAGTGGGCTCTCAAAACCTTCAATTCGGCAATCCGCAGATCTTTTTGTGAAAAATCGGAAGTATTGTTCAGGACAACGATCGTACTATTTACCCTGAATATCGCAAAGTACAGTGCACGCCATAAATTGTAAGCATTCTCGGAAGAGGGAAAAACCTGGTGTATTTCCAATGCATGCATACCGCCACCTGGATTATCA
>JAFGBL010000025.1 GCA_016933115.1 Bacteroidales bacterium
AGGTTTTCATACTTTTTTTATTTTAGTTAATATTTGAATTGATTATAAATATTTTTTATAAAAGACAGACCCCCCGCTGTATACATTATTATCCTCAAAGCAACAAGGTATAAAATCCAGCGGAGAGGTCTGTATAGATTAAATGTTTCCCGGTAATAATACATTTGTAGTTTGCTTTGAGGATAACTTTTATTTACAAAAGCAAAACTACGATCAGAAATGAGCCTTCACAATACGGCAATATTCGTAATACGCCTACGACTTTTCCCGTATTTTGGTATAAAAAGTAAAATTTAACCTAGAAATTTATGAACATAAAAAACCCCGTTAGCTGGTTAACGGGATTTATTTATAGATAGTTAATCAACTATTCGACAATCATTTTATGATATACTTCAAAATCGCCAACACTGACCGTATACATATAAATTCCCGGTTTCAAGCGGCCTGCATCGATCTGAAGTTTATGAGAACCGGCATTTGCTTCAAATGGCGGTATTTCAAATACTTTTGCTCCTGTCATACTAAATACCTCAAGGGTTAGGTAGGATTTTTCAATTAATTGTACTTCCACCACCGACCTGTCACGGCAGGGATTTGGGAAATTTTGAGATACAACAGGATATGTTGACTTTTCCGGATGCTTATATTTTCCGACCAGTTCATCTTTAAGAATAGTAGTAAAAACCTCCTTGTTCTGGGTGGCGCTGTGATCTTCATCAACCATTAAGCCGGGAATGGCGTCGATATTATACATCAGGTAAAGATGATCATCGCTCATGGGAGTTAAAACAGGATAAATACATTCATCAAAAAGATGGATCAGGTTACTTGTTATATCAATAAAATCACCCCATGTTTCTCCGCCATCATCAGAAGCTCTCATCCAGATGTGTTTAAAATTGTAATTATCATCAAAGAATGTTTCCGTTGTAGAAGCATAAGCAAAAAATATCCTGTCCATTTCATCAATAACCATTGCGGGCATGGTCGAAATACCTTTTTGTCCATAGGAGAAAATATCTTTTTCAAATTCCAAAACTCCGTTGTTATCCACATCCTGACTCCAACCGACCAGGTTATAATCTTCTGTCAGAACATCAATGGGATCAAGTGCGTCGTGTGGTTCGTCTGCTTCAAACATCGGCCTGTCCTCATTCCAATATGCAATTCCATCGCTGAAAGCCCAATAGGAATAAGTGGTACCGGCCTCAGTATGGGCTACCCTGCAAAGGCCGAATATGACATGTGCCCTGCCCTGGCTGTCAAGTGCTATGGCAGCTGAATTATCGGGTGCCCAGAGTGTATCCGTGGTAATGGTTGTATTCCAGTCCCAGAAAGGATAAGGATGCTCCCAAATTATTGTCTTGTCCCATGAATCCCCGTTGTCATCCGATTTCATTAAAAATGCGTCACACCAGATATTAACTACCACAAATGCAAGAAGGTCGTCCTTAGGTTCGGCAAAAACATAGCTATCTGCACCAAGGTCGGTATAGAAATCATGTCCGGTGCCATCAATTTCCTGGTTCGAAATTTCCCAGGAATCTCCACCATCTTCCGAACGGTAATAGGCCAGGGTCATATCACCTGTTGCCGGGTAATCCCTGATCATTCCAAGTATGTGAACTGTATTGTAATCAGTGCCGGTGGTCACAACGCGGGGCCAGGTAACTTTTTCAAAATTAACCGGTCCCTGCAACAAGGTTTCTGTCCAATCACCGGTTCCTTTTCCTGTTCTCCGGTTAATAATAAGGGCATCCACGGCATTGTGCGAAACAATGATTTCACCATTTTCTCCCAAAGGAGCGTAGGCTGGCCATCCGGATTTCTGGCTCTCAACCCTTACATCCGGCCAGGTTCCCCAGGATATACCATCAAAATAGTTATACGCAGAACCCCTGTCACTAAACCCTGAACTCTCCAGGCTGAATATCCAGGTTGCAGCCATGGTTCCGTCTTCAAATAAGAAAGTACGGTTGGCTGTTGTTCTGTTGGACTGTTTGTCATAATATGTTTCACCGATTTCCTCTTCCGTGAAAATTGTACTTGATTTTATCGGAACACCGATATCACTCATTAAAATTTCTGAACCGTCTGAAGGTTTGATGTACTCGGCTTGCCGTGGTTTTTCACTAACAGACTTGTTGAATAATGCCCTTGTTTGTGTATAGCCTGCCAATGCCATGGAGAAGCAGGCTACAAATAATAAAAGTCTTTTCATTTCTTTAAATTTTAAGTTTCCGATGATTTATTAATTTGGTGACCTAAAAATAGTAAAGAAAAATATCCCATCAAATAAAAAAAAGTTAACGGTAATAAAAATTAAGTTAAAGGTAATCAGGTCGATACAACGGGTATTCGGATTAAGAAATAAAACCTTTTTTAATGGCGTATTTAATGATTCCAGCGATATTTTTGACACCGATCTTTTTCATCAGGTTGGTACGGTGCGTATCGACGGTTCGGTGGCTTATAAACAATTTTTCACCGATCTCTTTATTGGAAAAGCCTTCAGCAATCAATTTAAGTATTTCAATTTCACGGTCGGTTAAATCCTCTAAGTACCAATCCTTTTGAATTGTTGAAGGTGATAAAGCATCATGTTCGGCCAAAGATATTGTCGCATCGGGTGAAAAATATTTTTGACCGCCATAAACTTTTCTTATAGCAGAAATTAAATCCTCCTGGTCGGTATTTTTTAAGACATAACCATTAGCTCCGGCAGATATAAGTGTTCGTATAAGGCTGCTCTCATTGTGCATGGAAAGTACGACTACTTTAATTTCAGGATATTGGGCCTTAATTATTTTGGTTGCTTCGATGCCATTCAATATTGGCATATCAATATCCATCAGTACGACATCCACTTTGATGATTTTTAATAAATCAAGTGCAATCCTGCCATTCTGTGCTTCCCCAACAACGTTGATGTCTTCAACCTTTTCCAACAATGATTTCAAACCATCGATGATGATCTGGTGATCATCTGTAAGCAATACATTTATTGACTTCATCCGGAAATTAATAATCTACATAGAAGGAATGTACAGGAGCAAAGTTATAAAATTCAGGCGGCGAAAGCAATGCAAATAAGATTTTTATTGAATTTAGTAAACCATTTGTGCAAAACTACCCACATTGATCTTTCCATTGATGAGCGCCTGTTCCTGGTCTTTTAATGTATAAAAGTATAGACCAGAACTCAATTCAATTGTTTTTATCCTGATCCGAATTTCATTTTCATAAATCCTGACCCTTTTCCTTTTAATTTCAACCGCTTCTCCATAACGGTCGAACAAGGACAGATTAATATCATTCAAATTGGAAATATCCAGGTTGTAGATGAATATTTGGGTTTTGGTACTCCGGTCATTTGGTATAGCAATGGTAAACGGAGGTTCTGCATACTGACCATCGACGATTGAAGCGTCTTTTCGGAGGATGTTGTTATTATCGGTGTAATGCAGGATAGTTCCGTTCTGACCGGCAAAATATCCATTTTCTGTATCGGTAAAAAAGGTACAATACAATGTATTGTCGGTAGGTGGATTTAAAAACATAAATGAATCGCCAAGGTCAAATGTTTTTAGGACTTGTGGTTTGCCGTTGACAAGGCTTGTAAAGTATCCGACGTATCGATCGAGAAACCATGATGAAAAGTAAAGTTCATGGTAATCATGGAACAATTCATTATTGTATTGCCTGAAATTCCTGATTTTGTAATCGCTCATGTAAAGGAAACTGTTTCCGCGGCCCGTATTGAATATGGCACATGCATCGTGCGGTGTCATATAATTAAGGGAAACTATTTCATATCCATAATTCCAGTGTTCGGTTTCAGGCTGAGGCGAAACATCGATAAATGATTTTCCTCCATCATCTGTTTTACAAATAAAAGGTTTCTTTCCATCTATATAATTAAAAGCGTATCCACCAATCAAACCCGCTTCTTCATTGAGAAAAGATAAATTTAAAAGATAAAGTTCATCACAAACAACTCCTTTATCCTGGTTTTTTTTAGCGCAATTTTCGTTTATCACTTTACTGATCCAGGTTTCCCCTCCATCTTCTGTTTTAATAAAAACTCCTCCATCCAGTCCATGCCCGATAACATACCCGGTTTTTTTGTTTACAAATTCTATTGCCGTAAAATCAGCAATAACAGGCAGGTTTATTAAATTCCAGGTGCCACCTCCATTCAAAGTTTTATAAAACGAACTGTTTTCGCCAACCACATATCCGGTATCCGGGTTGATAAAATATATCCCATTAATTCTGTATGGAGTATCCAATTGCAGGAGATTCCAGGTTTTTCCATAGTTTTCGGTTTTAACCACCACACCATGATCACCTCCGGCAAATCCAGTCGATTCATTCACAAAAAACATGGTATACAAATCCTTTTCAGTTCCAGAGTCCAATACCTTGAACTGGGCAAGACCCGACGACCAGTAAATCAATAGCAAACAAGTGAAGCCTAATATTTTTGTCCTATATTTTGGCATTTTTCGAAACAAATATTTTATTGTTTCAGTCATATTTCAATATTGATACCAATAAAAAAATTACAAGTACAACTCTATCCCAATTACCCTTTAATTACTATTAATTGTTCATTAATTTTCAATGCTTTAAAGGAAATATTTTAAATACCAAATTATTCCTGTATTTAAATCTGTTTATGTAATATGTCCCAAAATGAAAACTTAAATCTCATTTCAGGAGGCTCTTCCAAATTAAAATCATTTCCAAATATAACAAAAAAAATTCATTCAAGTTTTGTGCGAATGCGAACACCGGGTTTTAATTTCCGGACAAAAATGCATAAAAAGCAAACAAAGCCTCTTCTATAAACCATTGATTTAGAATATATAAAGTAAACCGGCGCAGCCTTTGTTACCTTATTTATGTAAGCACTTACATTTATGCAGCCAAATTACATACAGGAACTTGGGAATATTGCCATTGCCAGCAGGTTAAAACAATTTACCGATTTACTGATCAGGGATATGGTAACGGTTTACAAAAAGAATAATGTCGACTTTGAACCGCGATGGTTCACCACGGTTCACCTGCTGAAAGAGGCAGGCCAACTGAGCATTACAGAAATCTCAAGAAAATTGAATCAGTCCCATGTAGCCATCAATCAGGTAGCCAATGCACTCGAAAAGAACAATCTCATCAAAAGTAGCAAGGATAACTTGGATAGCCGGAAAAGGCTGATTAATCTTAGTAAAAATGGATTGAAACTGGCTGACAATATCCAACCTTTATGGGTTGCGGTTAAGGAAGCAGTGGACGAATTAATGGCTGAGGCTGGGTGCAATATTCTGGACGATATCTCGAAAATTGAAAACCAATTAATTCAAAAATCAATGAAAGAGCGAATACTGGATAAAATAGACCAGGAGATATTAAAAGATTTAAAGATCATTCCTTACAAACCGGTTCTGAAACACACATTCATTGAGCTCAATCTCGAATGGCTGGAAAAGTATTTTGAAGTTGAATTATACGACCGAAAACTACTCTTCAACCCGGATGAAGAAATTATTAATAAGGGTGGTCATATACTACTTGCTGATTATAAAGGCCAAATAATAGGAACAGCAGCTATTCTTAAAGTTAATAGTTCGCAGTGCGAACTCACAAAAATGACTGTCACCGAAAAATACCAGGGGCATAAGGTTGGAGCTAAAATTCTCTCAGCAATGATAGATCTGGCTATCAAACAGGGATACAAAAAAATGACCTTACTAACCAGTCCCAAATTAATTTATGCAATCAAATTATATAAATCATTTGGATTCAAGGAGTCGCATACTTCATCCATATTAATGAATGAAATATCGCGCCCATCCATATTGTTTGAACTTGAATTATCAAAAATCAATTAACCATAAATATTTTAACTATGAAAACACTACATCTTTTTAAAACATTGGCCTTTGCAGGTATTATGCTGTTGTTTATAAGTATCGATCCAATTCAATTAACGGCACAGGAAGTGGATGAAAGCCACACCCTGACCCAATCTGAAAAACAACAGGTCGTCGATTCGATCGCTAAATTTATGCGTGAGAAGTACGTTTTTCCCGATAAAGGAAATGAGATGGGCGAATTGGTTTTAAATAATTTCAAAGCCGGAAGTTATGATGGTATTTCGGATCCGCGAAAATTTGCAGATGTCCTCTCGGAAGACTTACTGACCATCAACAACGACAGACACATTGGAGTTAGGTATATGCCTGAACGTATTGCTTTAATGAAAAAATCCGAAACAGATGAAAACAACAAGGAACTGGAAGAGTTGGAGAAACGTGAACGAGAATTTAGCAATTTCAATTTCAAAGAAATTGATATTCTTCCGGGAAATGTGGGATATTTAAAATTCAATAGTTTTATGGATGCATCGGTAGCAGGCGCAACAGCTGTAGCAGCGATGAATTTCCTGACTCATACCGATGCACTGATCGTTGATCTGACGGATAATGGCGGCGGAAGCCCTTCCCTGATCCAGTTGATCACTACCTATTTTTTCGAGGATACTGAACACCTGAATTCCTTTTACATCCGGGAAGGTGACAAAATGGAGCAATTCTGGACACTGACATACGTACCGGGTGAAAAATTGCTGAATACTGACATTTATGTGCTTACAAGCAGCAGGACTTTCTCCGGTGCAGAAGAGTTCACTTACAATTTGAAGAACCTTAAAAGGGCTGTGATTGTTGGAGAAACTACCGGCGGTGGTGCTCACCCGGTAGCAGGTCACATCATTAACGATAATTTTATTGTTCGTGTTCCGTATGGCAGGGCAATTAATCCCATTACCAATACCAACTGGGAAGGAACCGGAATAAAGCCCGATATTGAGGTTTCAAAACAACTCGCTAAAGAAACAGCTTATAAAATGGCGCTTGACAGCTTAGTAAAAAAGGAACAAAATGAAGAAATTAAAAACTTACTAGCCTGGGCCAGCAAAGGTTTACAGGCTAAGCTTTCACCCATCATTATCGATGAAAAATCCATAAAAACCTATACTGGAAATTATGGCCCCCGAAAAATTACTTATGCAAATGGTGAGCTTTATTACCAGCGGGATGATGGCCCAAAAATGAAAATGATCCCCATGTCTAAGGATCTTTTCATGTTTGAAGAAATCGATTATTTCCGTTTACAAATAATTGTTGAAAATGGGAAGGCCATTGCCGTCGAAGGCCACTATGACAATGGAAGCACTGACCGGCATGATCGAAGTTAAAATCTGAAATTAATGCTCATAAAAATGAGAGGTCATCAATTTACAATTTCTATTTTATTGGTTTATTCATTGCTTATCTTGAGCAATCATACTTCAGCACAGGAAGAGGTGAATTTTATACAAAAATTTCCCACAGGAATTCATGCTGGGATCAAATACGGGTTAATGGCAATCATGGACCAGTACATTTCCAATGAAAAATATTCGGGAAACATGCTGCAATATTACGTTGGCTGGGCAAGGGAGCACAACAAATATGTTTATAGACTGAATTTTTCATATGGCTTTTCTGATCAAATAAAAAACAACAACGCCCGCACAGAAATAACCCAGGTGTTCTTAACCCAGGGATTTCTTTACCCATTAAGAGATAAGAAACTTTTCAGCAAAGAACTGAATCTGTTTATAGGAGCTTCAACCGATTTTATCTATTTCCTGAATAAACCGGTTGTAGCTGTTGATGGGTTTGACTTTTCACAGTCGCACGCAGCCATGTTATCTGTGGGTTTGAATGCGGATGCGATTTTGCGGATTTCCAACAAATTCCATGTTGAATCGGCGCTTTCAACTTCCATACTTTCATTTGCATTTCGATCGGTTGACAATGAGGAAGATAACGAATCGCCGGCTAAACTGCTCACCCTGATTAAGGGCTTAAACAGTTCATTTGATTTAGGGGTTCGCTATTTCATCCTGAATAAATTATCGATAAAGGCAGGTTATGAGTTTATGCTTTTAAATATTTCTGCATGGGAACCACTAACATTGGCAGGAGATTATTTGGTCGTCGGTATCATTTACAGATTTTGACAATATTCATGAAAAAATTAGGCACCATATTTCTTATCACTATTTTCGGTTGTTTATCAGGTTGCAGGGATATTTACGTCAATCCAGCAGGATATGATGAAAACTTGGCCGATTTTGAGGCAACCTGGAATCGTATAAACGATGTTTATCCTTTCCTGAAATTTAAGAATATTGATTGGGATGCTTTATACCTGGTTTATCAAAAACGAACACAGGAAGCTCAAGGCGATGAATTCATCCAGGTTCTGAATGACATACTGGCCGAGCTCAGGGATGGCCATATTTATTTTGAGATGAAAGGTGGTGCACAAATTTACCCCTGGTATCCTGCCCGTTATTTCAAGGACAAACATACTTATGATCCGTTTGTGGTCAGGAAATATTTCGACAGGGAATTGACCGTAACCGAAAGCGGGAGCGCCGAATACGGAATTTTACCTCAAAATATCGGTTATATATTCCTGTCCGACTTTCATGACGATTACCTGGTCCATGAATTTCCAACGATAGTCAATTCCTTGATAAACACCGGAGGGATTATCATCGACATCCGCCAGAGAAGGGGCGGAACATCACAGAATGTGGAAGCAGTGGTTTCCCACTTTATCCAGGAACCGCTTGCCTGGCCTAAATTTTTCCTTCTCGACCAATCTATTGTAATCGACCCTATCCAACCGAAAGAACCCTTTTATAGCAATCCGGTTATTGTGTTGGTCAATGGTTCCACTTTCAGCGCCGGGGAAATCTGTACTGAAGTATTGAAACAGTTGCCGGCTGTTACAGCGGTTGGAGATACCACTGGCGGCGGCGGCGTAGCCTCTTCCGGCAATCCGCCTGAGGCCCGGGGTGAATATATTTTACCCAGCGGGAAACTGATCTACATCGGAACCGGTTATTTTGAGAAATACGATGGGCAGCCATTCGAGTGGGTCGGAATTCTCCCGGATATTAGAATTGTAAATACATCCGAAGAGATCGAAAACGGGATCGACAAACAATTGGAATATGCCATTCAGTTTATAACACTGGAGAATTGCAACAGGTAGTTTTAAGTTTATTCTTCTTTATCAAAACGTTAACTTATTGTTAAAAACCCTTTCTGAAGTTTCAGGTTTGGATAATTGTGCTAATTTTAACAGGTTAACCATATAAATCTACATAAAATGAAAAAGAAATATTTCAAACGTTTGATGATGTTGGTTGTTTTATCAACATTCTCTATCTCGATTTTCGCCCAGGTGGGCAACGCTGATAAGCTGAAAGCAAAAATTGTTAAAATGAACGACAAAATGGTCAAGGCAATACAAGAGGATGACCACGAAACCCTTTCAGCCATGTATACCGAAGATGTATATTCTTTGCCCAGCTATTCACCGATGGTCATGGGAAAGGAAAAAATGATCGAAATAGCCATGAAAGACAAGGAAGCAGGATTCAAAATGATGAAAATGAAGTTTGATGTGGTTGATGTGATTCCTGCCGGAAATTATGCCATTGAAATCGGTAATTATGATGTAACCATGAAAATACCAATGATGGATGAACCCATGGATGACAAAGGGAAATATGTCACAGTTTGGGAGATCATGAAAGACGGATCAATGAAGATCAAGGTGGAAACCTGGAATACTGACATGAACCCATGGATGGGAGAGGAAATGATGGGAAAAGGGGAGCAAATGCAACATGAAGAACACAAAAAGTAGGCGGTGGTCTTTTAGTTTCCCTTCTCATAATTTCCGTTTTGAACCCCAGAATTCAATGCCATAATTTAGAAGAAGAGGCTGTCTTAAAAATCAGTTCATTTCATTGACTTTAAGACAGCCTTTTCTTATCACACCTCCTTCAGTTTCCATTTCCCTTTTTTAAAGAACCAGGTAGCCACCAGGGCCATCATTGATTCGGAGATCACAATGGCATAATAAACGCCTGCTTCGCCGAAATCAAGGAAAAGTGCCAGCAGGTAAGCCAACGGTATCTCCAGCAACCAAAAACAGAAGAAGTTGATCCAGGTCGGGGTGAGGGTATCCCCTGCCCCATTGAGTGCCTGAACCATCACCATTCCGAGGCCATAAAGAATAAACCCGAAGCTAATGATCCTGAGGCTGTCCGATCCACTATTGATGACTGGTGATTCCCTGATAAACATTTCTACAAAGACCGATGGCACCAGGATTAACGCCAGACTCACCAGCCCCATGTAAATCATGTTTACCCTTCCGACCAGCCAAACCGACCGTTCGGCTCTGTTGGGCTGTTTGGCCCCCAGATTCTGACCCACCAGCGTGGCTGCCGCATTGCTGATCCCCCACGAAGGCAACAGCGAAAAAACAATGATGCGTATGGCGATGGTGTAACCGGCCAGCGCTTCGCTACCGAATTCGGAGATTATTCTGACCAGTCCGATCCAACTTGAGGTAGCGATCAGGTACTGCCCGATGCCACCGGCTGAAAGTTTGATTAATTGCCGGATGGTTCCCAGGTGAACCGCAATGTCCTTCAACATCAACCGTACTCGCTTATTTCCCTTGAACAGCAGGTAAAACTGGTAAACCACAGCCAGTCCACGACCCGTATTGGTAGCAATGGCTGCACCAGTGATACCCAGTTCCTGGAACGGGCCCCAGCCAAAGATCAGTATAGGATCAAGGACAATGTTCAACCCGTTGGCAAAGACCAGCACCCGCATGGAAATGGCTGCGTCACCCGCGCTCCGGAACACTGCGTTGATTATGAAAAGCAGCATGATGACGGCATTTCCGCCCAGCATGATGGCTGTGTAGCCCCACATCTCAGCGTAGATTTTCTCTGAAGCACCCATCAACCGGAGTAGGTCAGAAGCATAGATAATCCCGGGAATAGCGATCAGCAGCGAGATGGCCAGTCCGACCAGTATGGACTGGAATGCCGCACGTGCCGCCGCTTTGGGATTCTTCTCCCCAATCCTTCTTGAAACCAATGCTGTGGTAGCCATGCTCAAGCCAACACCAATGGCATAAACGACAGTGATGAGCGACTCGGTGATACCAACGGTGGCAATGGCATCGGCACCCAGCCTGGAAACGAAATAAATGTCTGCCACTGCAAATACCGACTCCATGAGCATTTCCAGTACCATGGGGATTGAAAGCAAAAAAATAGCCCTGCTCATACTACCCTGGGTAAAATCCTGTTCAGTGCCGGCAATGGCCTCCTTCACATCGGCCAGTAATTGTTTATATTTAAGTTGTGTATAGTTCAATACGGTTGAAGTATATAAAGATAATCTGTTTAGTCTATTCATTTGGTTTTCGCTTTTTATACTTGTTTAACAATTTCAGTTGATTCATCCTGTATAGATCGGTCGAAAAGATCACAAATGCACGAAAGCGCACGGCAATTGAGTTAATAGTCAATGTGTTCATAGTTTTATCTCCTTAAAATTTTTAAAATTGATGAATAAATTAAATTGAAATTTTTGCGGGTAATTCCGCAGGAAAGCCTGAATATCATTGGTACCGATAGCTATCGGTAAACCTGATTTAGCAGGCGATAAATACAGTAATAGAGACGAGTGTTTTCATGATCCTGTAAATATGGCAACAAATTTATTTAAAAAATCTGTATGTCTGACATAGGAAAGAATTTTTTTAACCTGTAATTAAGACGAATGGAAATATATCAAAAGATTCTTCTACGAAGGAATCCTTTGGGCGCTATCGCTCAGAAATCCAAATTATAAATGGGAATAAAATCATTTATAATGTCATGCTGAGCTTCGCGAAGTATATCTAACATGTTTATGCGGACTGAGACCTGTTAGGTCGGAGCTGGCCACTTGGGGTATATAACTAACAGGTCGATAAAGGATTTTCATTCGATGCGATTATGGTGTTTACGACATAACAGAAATCTTTCCAACCTGGCTTCAGGCGGGTCGCCTGAAGCAATCGGGGACGACTTCAAACAAGGATCAGGCTACCCTTGCTTCTAAATGTATCCAATTTAAAATTCCAATTTATAAAATTACGGAATTTGACCGTTTCTGGTCAATTGAACACTTATATTATTTACTTGTTAATATAGTATTATCAATCAAAACAAGATGTCATTGGCTATTCATGCTGCTATTCCAATCTTGAAAATTTACGCAAGCCGAGTCCTGGTTATTTCAAATTATTTAATAATCCCCCCACTCTATTAGTCAGGCATGCAAAGACGTTCCATATTTGTAAAATTGGCGCAAAAATCACTTTTTGAGTGGGAAATGAGGAAAAGCGGCCGGTCGGTCAGGAGGCGAAAAACGGAAAAAGAATATGATAAATCAAAAATATTGGAGAAGTGAATTATTAAACCTCTAAAACAAATGAAAGCAAAATCAATCAAAGGAAATTCTCCTGAAGAAATCAAAACAGCCTTGTTGAAAAGCCTGGATACTGGTTTCAAACCCACGCTGGCCATTGTTTTTATTTCGGTTAAACAAAATCGCCAGGCAGTTATTGATATTTTGAATAAACATGGAATTGATGTTTTTGGCGCTACTTCCGGAGGCGAATTCAGTAATAAAAATCAAACGGAAGGAGAAACAGTGATAATGCTTCTTGAGTTATCCAGGAGCCATTACTTCATTTCATTTGAGGATGCCAGCGGAAAAGATATTGCCGATGTTTCAAAGCAGTTAGCGCATAACGCTTTATCCAGGTTTAACAATCCGGCATTTATTCTCTGCAGTACATCATTAACAGAAGGCGGAGAATTTTTAAATGGTGAAAAACTGGTAGAAAGTATCGCAAATGAAGCTAGCCCGGATGTTAAAATTTACGGGGGAATGGCAGGAGACGATATGACATTTACAGGTACCTACGTTTTTAATCACGAAAAATCGACAGATAGTGGATTTATAGCACTCGTGCTTGATGAAGATAAAATAAGTTTGCATGGTATGGCTCTATCCGGATGGAAGCCACTTGGAATTTCAAGGACTGTGACAAAAAGTAAGGGGAGGTTGATTTATACAATTGACAACCAGCCTGCTGTAGATATGTATCTGAAATATCTTGGAAATGAAAATTTCTCAGAGAATGATAAAGTTAAAATATTTGAGAATATTGGTTCCCACTATCCCTTTCAGATTGAATTGAATTCGGGGGAGTCGAAAATGGTGACACCCATGGGAATTGACAAAAACGAAATAGCACTCATGTGTGAAACGGAAGTGCAAGAGGGTTCTGTTTTTCATTTTTCTGTCCCACCGGATTTTGATATTGTGGAAACCATCTTAAAAAATGCAGAAAATCTGAAAAATGAACATCAGAAGGATGCAGATGCATTGTTAATTTTCTCCTGCATCGGCCGGCTTACAGCTATGGGACCCATGGCTCAGGAAGAAAACGAAGGGTTAGCTAAAATCTGGGATGCGCCGATGGCGGGGTTTTATACCTACGGTGAGTTTGGAAGAAGTCCTAAAGGTAAACGCAGAATACATTCAACCACCTGCAGTTGGGTGGCTTTGAAAGAAAAATAATTTAATTCATATCTGAGGATAATGATGATAGCAAAATCAATCAAAGGGAAAACACCATCAGAAATACAAAAAGCATTGGATGAAAGCAAAAGTGAGGGTTATAAACCCACTATTGCCTTCATCATTTTAAGCAACATTGAAGATGCTGAACAGCTCCGTTCAATTTTTGGAACACAAGGCATTGCCATTTTTGGGATCACTGCACCCCAGAAATTTACCGAACAAGGAATGGAATCTGATGATATCTTAGCAATGTTAGTGGATATGAAACCGGAATATTTCAGCATTGTACTAAACGATTATGGAGAATCGTCTGCGTATGAGGCCGGACACAAGGCGGGAACAACCGGAAAGAACTTATTTGCGAATCCCGGCTTCATCATTTCACCAATAGATTTCAGAATGTCAGGGGATGAATTGATCAGGGGATTAACGGATGCGGCAGGACAGGGTGTTACCATTATGGGCGGTGTTGCCGGTAACCCCGATGATTTCTCAGGTATTTTATTCACCAATGCCTTGTCCAGTAAAGGGGGGGTACTTGCACTCATTATTGATCAGGACAAAATTTTAATAAGCGGATTGGCCGTTTCAGGATGGAAACCGGTTGGCACAACCAAAAAAATCACAAAAAGTGAAGGCTCCTGGGTTTTTACGATTGATAATGAACCGGCAATGAATGTTATCCAGCGGTTTTTGGGAAATGAAATAATAATTTCTACCAACCAGGCAAGCGGGCTGCTTCCAACTGACCTTGGCTATCCTTTACAATTTGAGAGAGCATCAGGAAATGTAATCATGAAGCCGGCTCTGTTTTTTAATACTGCCAATCAATCAGTAATGATAGGAGGTGAAGTGAAGGAAGGTGACCTTTTTCGGTTTTCCCTGCCACCTGATTTTGATGTGATTGAAAAAGTGGTGGAAAGTACAAAAACCATCAAAGAAAAGGATATGCCTGATGCAGATGCCATGCTCATTTTTTCCTGCGTGGGCAGGCTGGGCACCTTTGGACCCATGATCACCACAGAAATAGAAGGGCTGGCCGCAACATGGAATAAGCCAATGCTGGGCTTTTTCTCATTGGGCGAATTTGGAAAACTGGATGAGGGTAGCTGTGAATTTCATGGAACAACGGTAAGCTGGGTAGCATTGAAAGAAAAATAATCTTATAAAAAATTTGAAGAATGAAAGCAAAATCAATAAAAGGAAAATCACCGGAAGAAATTAAAACTGCACTCACCGAAATCATGGCAAACGGGTTCAAACCCACACTGGCCATCGTTTTTTTGTGGATTAAAATGGATCGCATGGCGATCAGCGATATTTTGGATGAAAAAGGTATCACCATTTTCGGTGCCACCACCAGCGGCGAGTTTATCGATGAAGTGACTGAAAAAAAATCAGCGGTGATATTGCTTCTGGATATGAATAAGGATCATTTTCACATCTATCTGGAGGAATATCCCGAAAAAAATTACCGTGAAATAGCAGCAAACATCGCCCAAAAAGCAAAAACGAAGTTTTTAAAACCTGCTTTCCTGATTTCGGGCAGCCACATGGAGGCCGACGGTGAACAACTGCTTTTCGGTTTCGAGGATGTGATTGGCAAAGAGGTGAATGTGTTTGGGGGCATGGCTTCTGACGATTATACCTTCACCGAACAGTTTGTATTTACCAATGGTTGGCAAAGCAACCAGGGAGTGGTGGTCCTGGCGCTCGACGAAAGCAAAGTCCTCATCAAGGGAAGGGCAACCTGCGGATGGAAAGCTGTAGGCACCGAAAAAACAGTAACCAAAAGCGAAGGCAACCATGTTTATACTGTGGATGATGTGCCTGTGCTGGACCTTACTGCCAAATATGGCGGGGCTGAAAACCTTTCACCCGACAACAAGGACCTGCTGATTGAAATTGCTGCCAACCTGCCGCTGCAGCTGCAGCGCGAAAAAGGCGACCCGGTTATGCGCCCCGGGCTGGTAGTCGATTGGAATGACCATTCTTTCTATTGCAGCGGCTCTGTACCCCAGGGTTCGAAAGTGCGTTTCTCCATACCTCCCGATTTTGACGTAATGGAAAAGGTGATCAAAGGTGTTGAGGAGCTTAAAACCACAGAAATGCCCGAGGCAGATGCGTTGATTGTATTTAGTTGTGCCGGAAGAATATTGGCTTTTGGCCCTATGATGAACCAGGAAATTGAAGGGATAAAGAAAGTCTGGAATGTTCCCATGGCCGGTATGTTCTCCAATGCAGAACTGGCAAGGGCAACCGGTGGGAATTTGGAAATGCATAACATTACCACCTGCTGTGTGGCTTTAAAAGAGAAATAAATGAACCAACATCTTCAACTTATTTTCGATTTTATCCAGCGGGAAGAAAACTTATCCTCTGATGTGAAAGACACTTTTTTCAAATCATTAAAAGATGCTGATAAGGAATTGGAAATAACCACATTCAAACTCGACCGCACTGAAAAAGTAAAACGCACCACGGCCATTTTACTGGAAGAAACCATCGAAGAGCTGGAACAGAAACGAAAAGCCATTGAGGAAACCAATGCCGCATTAACAAAATCGTTGGAAGAATTAAAAGCCGCACAGGAACAACTCGTTCAGCAGGAGAAATTGGCCAGTCTGGGACAGCTCACCGCCGGCATTGCCCACGAAATTAAAAATCCGCTAAACTTTGTCAACAATTTTTCTGAACTGAGCATTGAACTGGTAGATGAAGTTTTTGAAGAAATGGAACTGTTGGAAAAAAACGAGACAACCGGCTTGATCACAGAGATACTGAACGATATCAAAAGCAATCTGCAAAAAGTAAATGAGCATGGCACCCGTGCCGACGGTATTGTGAAGTCGATGCTGATGCACAGCCGGGGAAGCAGTGGTAAAAAAATACCTGTTGATTTTAACAGCCCTATCAGGGAGAATGTAAACCTCACCTTTCACAGCATGCGGGCCAATAAAAATCCCATCCAAGCTGAAATCGTTTTTAATCTCAGCGAAAACCTGGGAGAAGTGCCCCTGATCACCGAAGATTTCAGCCGGGTGATCGTCAATTTGTGCAGCAATGCTTTTGATGCCATGCGGGAGCGTGTTCGTCAATCGGGTGATTTCAAACCTGTGCTCACCATCATCAGCCGAAAACAAGACCAGAAAGCCATTTTGGAAATTCATGACAATGGCCCTGGAATTCCCGATGAAATCAAAGACAAAATCCTGCAACCTTTTTTCACAACCAAAAAAGGCACCGAAGGCACAGGCCTCGGATTGAGCATTAGTCATGACATTGTAAAAGCTCATGGGGGCGAAATGACCCTGGATTCAAATGCCGGAGAAGGAACCACTTTTCATATCCAAATTCCAATTAAGCCTTAACTCATGAGGATAACCTTTATCATAATTACAATCTTTTTCGTAAAATTAATTCATGGTCAATCCGGTTACCCTGATAGCCTGAAAAGTGCATTGATTAAAGCGCCCAATGATTCTGTCAGGTACAGTATTTACACAAAATTAGCAGGGTATTATAACAATCATGATCGAAGGACATCCTATAAGTTTAATAAGCTTGCCCTGGAAGTCGCGAGAAAAAACAACATGAATCTGGAAATAGCTAATTCCCTTGGCCATATAGGATATTATTTAAACAAAGAAGACCGTTACGGGGAAGCCTTCAAATGTTACATCGAAGGGATTCATCTTGCCGAAGATCCTGCCAATGAGCAACTCAACTGGACAAAACCATCCGATGCCGATCCTTCTCAATACAGAATGCAGATCCTCGCCTGGCTCCACCATGACCTGGGTCTTGTGTATCGCTCAACCGGAAACAATTTGGAAGCCATCTCCCAGTTCAGGAAATGCAAAAAATACCTTGAAAAGGCTTTACCAACATCCTACAATACAGCCGACATGAATATTGGCGCTGTTTTCCTGGATATGAATATCCTCGATTCGGCCCTTTTTTATCAAAGAAAAGAACTTAACCGGGGAACTGGCTGGCGGAGTGTGGTATTCAAATACATCGGGGACATCCATTTCCGGAAAGGGAACAGCGATTCCGCTTTCATCTATTACCACAGAGGTCTGCAATTTGCGGGTGATCGGAATGCATTCAGCCAATATATCCTTGGTGAATTGAGTTTAGCACAGTGGCATCTTGCCGCCAAAAACAAAGATTCAAGCCTGTATTATGCATCCCGGTTTTTACATGACATGAAAGACCTACAGGGGAATCCATTGAAAGACGTCAATATAAGTACCGCATACGAAATGATGTACAAGGCGCATCAGTTAAATGAAAATCCTGGCAACATGATCAAATACCTGCAGTTGGCCTTCAGCGCCCGCGACAGCATCTACCGGAAAAAAGTGCGCAATCTTACCCAGTACCAAAACCTCACCTTTGCCGAGCAGCTCAGGCTGGAAGAACTGGAAAAAGAAAAATTGCGAACCCAAAACCGCATCAGGATTTATTCCCTGCTCGCTGGATTGGTTTTTATCTTCATCGTAGCGCTGATCCTTTACCGAAATTTCCGCCAGAAACAAAAGGCAAATAAGATGTTGGAAAGTACGCTGGCTAATTTGAAGGCCACACAAACCCAACTCATCCAATCCGAAAAAATGGCATCATTGGGTGAGCTCACCGCCGGTATTGCCCACGAGATACAGAACCCACTCAACTTTGTAAATAATTTTTCCGAGGTAAACCGCGAGCTGATGGTTGAATTGAAAGAAGAGCTTGCAAACGGAAACCTGGAAGAAGTTAAAGAAATTGCCGGCGACCTGGAGCAAAACGAAGAAAAGATCAGCCACCACGGCAAACGAGCCGATGCCATCGTGAAGGGCATGCTGCAGCATTCAAGGATCAGCAGCGGCCAGAAAGAGCCGACTGATATCAATGCTTTGGCAGATGAATATTTGCGGTTGGCCTATCATGGCTTACGGGCAAAGGATAACAACTTCAACGCTGATTTTAAATTGGAAGCTGACGACAACCTGCCAAAAGTGGATGTGGTTCCGCAGGATATTGGCCGAGTGTTACTAAATTTGATAAACAATGCCTTTTATGCAGTGAATGATCGCAGTAAAAAAGGGGAGCCCGGCTATGTGCCAAACGTCTCCATCACTACAAAGCTAACAGCTAACAGCCAACTGCTAATCGCTGTAAAAGACAATGGCAGCGGAATTCCTGAACATATTAAAGATAAAATTTTTCAGCCCTTTTTCACCAC
>JAFGBL010000149.1 GCA_016933115.1 Bacteroidales bacterium
AAAAAACACAATAAAAAACCTGATTGCGATTTGAAATCAGGTTTAAATAAAATTGAATTTTTAAATATTATTTTTTTGAAATATAATCAGCAATCCAGTCACCCACTTCTGAAGTTTTATATGCTTTTCCTTCAGCAATGTCTACTGTAACTACTCCTTCTTCCATTGATGCAGCCACGGCATCACGGATCACTTTCCCTTCCTCCATCAGATTGAAAGCATATTCAAACATCATAGCTGCTGAAAGGATAGTTGCAATTGGGTTGGCAATGTTTTTACCGGCTGCCTGTGGGTACGATCCATGAATCGGTTCAAAAACTGAGGTGTGGATTCCAATTGATGCTGATGGAAGCAAACCAAGAGAACCTGTAATTACACTTGCTTCATCGGTTAAAATATCGCCAAACATATTTTCGGTAACCATTACATCAAAATTTTTGGGCCATTGGATAATCTGCATTGCAGCATTATCGACAAACATATATTCGGTAGTAATATCGGGATAGTTTGGTGCCATTTCCTGGGCAACCTCCCTCCACAATCGCGAACTTTCCAACACATTGGCTTTGTCTACAACTGTCAGCTTTTTATTTCTTTTTGCAGCAAATTCGTAACCCAATTTTAATATTCGTTCTATTTCTTCACGGGTGTAAGTATTGGTATCAAAAGCTGTATTTCCGTTATCCTTCCTGCCTTTTTCCCCAAAATAAATACCACCTGTAAGTTCACGGATACAAACAAAATCAGCTCCCTCAACCAACTCACGGCGTAAAGGTGACTTATGCAACAATGATTCAAAGGTTTCAACAGGCCGGATGTTGGCATAAAGCCCTAATTTTTTTCTCATTGCGAGTAATCCTTGCTCCGGTCTAATTTTAGCTTTAGGATTGTTATCAAATTTAGGATCGCCGATGGCACCAAAAAGCACGGCATCTGAATTCATACATAAATTATGGGTTTCTTCAGGATAAGGGTCTCCTACCTGGTCAATAGCCGTAGCACCGGTTATTCCGTAATTATATTCTAATTTGTGACCAAATTTATCGGAAACTGCTTTTACAGCTTTCATTGCCTGCTCAATAATTTCAGGTCCGATCCCGTCACCGGGAAGAATTGCAATATTCAAGTTCATTTCTGGTTTTATTCAAGTTATAAATTAATTCAGTTTATTTTTTTCAGGATTTTACACTGCTTAGTATTTTATCAAAAAAACCCGGTTTAAATTCATTTTCGATAATATTCAGCATTCTGATTGTTGCTTTTATTGCAGCTGAAGTCTGATCGGGATCAAGCCCTTTTGTTTTAAATTCATGATCGGTTTGCCAGGTAATAACAGTCTCAACCAAGGCGTCGGTTTTACCTCCCGGGGGAATTGTAACAAGGTAATCAACAAGTTTTGGAAAGGATTTTCCTAGCGATTTATATATTTTCCGAAGCGCCTTTACAAATGCGTCGTACTGGCCATCCCCATCACTGAATTCTTCATACTCTTTACCACCAATCTCAAGAGCAACTGTAGCTACAGGGCGCAGCCCCATGGTATGTGTTACAGAATAATTGATAATACGGATGTTTTGCTCCATAAAATCATTTTCAAGTACGTCGGCAACAATGTACGGCAACTCTTCCATGGTTACTGTTTCCTTATGGTCACCCAACTGGATAATTTTATCGGTTACTTTTTTTAGCGATTCAGCATCCAGTTCCAATCCAAGTTCTTCAAGGTTCTTTTTAATATTTGCCTTACCCGAAGTTTTTCCCAGGGCATATTGCCTGATGCGTCCAAAACGTTCAGGCAGCAACTCATTGAAATAAAGGTTGTTTTTATTATCGCCATCGGCATGAATACCACTACATTGAGTAAAAACAAATTCGCCAATAAGCGGTTTATTGGTTGGAATCCTGATACCCGAAAATGATTCAACAAGTTTTGAAACTTTGTTCAACTTGTTTTCATTCACATTGCTTTTCATTTTCAGATGGTCTTTAATAGTTGCAATTACACTCGAAAGAGGGGCATTTCCTGCCCTTTCCCCCAAACCATTAATTGTTGTATGAACACACCGGATGCCCGCTTTAATAGCATGAAAGACATTTGCTATTGCAAGGTCATAATCGTTATGTGCATGAAAATCAAACTCCACATCAGGATAAGTTGAGATCATTTCCAAACAATAATCGTATGTTTCATCCGGATCAAGAATTCCCAGTGTGTCAGGCAACATAATCCGTTTGACGTTCTGATCTTTTAAAGTGGAAACCATTTTATGGACATATTCCTTTGAATTCCTCATCCCGTTCGACCAGTCTTCAAGGTAAATGTTGACAGAAATTCCCATTTCAGTGGCAAAACCTATTACTTGTTTAATATCATTCAGATGTTGTTCAGGTGTTTTTCTGAGCTGATCCCTGACATGTTTGAGTGATCCTTTGCAAAGCAGGTTTACAACTTTACCACCTGCTTCCTGAATCCATTCCAACGAAGTTTTTCCATCAACAAAACCCAGTATTTCAACTTTTTCGAGGTGCCCTTTCCCAGCAGCCCAATCTAAAATCCTTTTTGCTCCTTTCAATTCTCCTTCCGAAACACGGGCCGATGCAACTTCAATTCGATCAACCCTTACTTCTTCAATAAGAACTTTTGCCACACTTAACTTTTCAGTATCGGTAAACGACACTCCGGTTGTTTGCTCCCCATCACGAAGAGTTGTATCCATTATCGTTAAATGCTTCCCTTCAATATCTACTGTTTTGCCTGTCATATAAATTTCCTAAAATCATTTTTCAAAAGCTACTATTTCTGCTTTTATACTTACCAGGTAATCAATGTCATCCAATCCGTTTTGTAAACAGTGTTTTTTATACGGATTTATTTCAAATTCGATCGAATCTCCGGTATTCACAATTGTGAGTTTTTGCTCTTCAAAATTCACATTAAATTCTGAAGAAGCATCCTTTTCAATTTCTGAGAATATTTTCTCAAGAAACCCCGGAGTAACAACAACCGGCAGAAGCCCATTGTTTAAAGCATTGTTTTTAAAAATATCGGCAAAAAAGCTGGAAACTACCACTCGAAAGCCAAAATCGTATATTGCCCATGCAGCATGTTCACGGCTGGAACCACTTCCGAAATTTTTACCGGCAACAAGAATCTTCCCTGAATACCTGTCACCATTTAAGGGAAATTCTTCAATGGGTTTTCCCCATTTATCGTAGCGCCAGTCACGAAAAAGGTTTTCACCAAAACCTTTGCGCTCAACAGCTTTTAAAAACCTTGCCGGGATAATCTGATCGGTATCCACATTTTCTATCGGCAAAGGAACTGCCGGAGTTTGTATTATTGTAAATTTATCGTATGCCATTTTGATTGATTATTTATGATTGATTATTTATAATTGGCTATTTATAATTTTTTGATTGGATTGTTTTTCGGGATGCATTATAAATTGCAGTAAGCTGACTTGCTTCATCGATTACAGGTTTGACAATTTCCCCTGAAACAAGATTTTCATCTACTGCAAATTCAATCCAGAATCCACATTCATCTACTTCTTCAATAACTATTGATAATTTGGCTGCAAAAGCTGCCGTAGAATGAGCTATAAGTGCTGCCCTATAATTGGCAGCTACAGAAGTAGAACACCGAATTAATTGCCGCTCTATATGAAATCCCAAATTATTTTCAGGAAATAAGGCTGCAATCTTCGCACATTCATGTGCAAAAACCTTTGTTCTTTTCCTTAGTTCATCCTTATCCATATTTAATCAATAATCATTAATAAATAATAAATTACATCATATCTCTTGGATCAGTTATAACACCTGTTACAGCTGCTGCAGCTGCAGTAAGCGGGCTTGCGAGCATGGTTCGTGCTCCCGGCCCCTGACGCCCTTCAAAATTCCGGTTAGTAGTCGAAACTGAATACTTGCCTTCCGGTATTTTATCATCGTTCATAGCCAGGCATGCTGAGCATCCGGGCTGACGCAGTTCAAAACCTGCCTCTTCAAGGATACTATTCAATCCTTCTGCTTTTATCTGATTTTCCACCTGTTTTGATCCGGGAACCAGCCAGACAACAACGTCGTCAGCTTTTTTCTTCCCCTTAACAAAATTTGCAAAGGTCCTGAAATCTTCAATTCGCCCATTTGTACAACTTCCCAGGAAAACATAATCAACTTTTTTCCCTTTTAACTTTTCACCCGGAGCATAACCCATGTATTTCAACGATTTCTCAAAACTAGTTTTATCAGAACCTGTTAAATCTTTTCCTTCTGGAATAAAACCTGAGATTCCTGTGCCCATACCCGGATTGGTTCCATAGGTTATCATGGGCTCGATATCGGCAGCATCAAATTGATATTCTGTATCGAAAACAGCATCTTCATCCGATTTTAATTGATTCCATTCTACAAGGGCTTTTTCCCATTCCTCGCCTTGCGGCGCAAATTTTCTTCCTTTAATATATTCAAAAGTTGTTTCATCGGGAGCGATCATCCCACCCCTTGCACCACTTTCAATACTCATATTACAAACGGTCATCCTTCCTTCCATTGAAAGGCTGCGAATTGCAGATCCGGCAAATTCAATAAAATGACCCGTTCCTCCACTTGTTGAAATTTTTGAAATAATATAAAGTACAACATCTTTTGCAGTTACACCTTGCTTAAGCTCACCATCGACA
>JAFGBL010000150.1 GCA_016933115.1 Bacteroidales bacterium
CTAAAAAAATTATAAAGGTTACCCATTTCTATGAAATTTAGAATATTTCCAATTAAGAGATCTTACACATTTTGGAAGATCAATAAGTACCAACAGACAATCCATTCCCTGAAACATTTAATGGAAGTTTTGGTGTAGATACATGTGTCTGTTGATTACCTATTTGTTAGATTAATAAAAATATAACAACAAAATTATTAGCATTAATTTATACACGGGATCAGTCAGCATGCGGATAAGCAGGCTGAAGAATTCTATTCTCTGGTTTAGATTGAACGATAAAGAGCTTTCGCTTTCAAATTTTTTTGCAACATGAGCAATAAATTGAGAAGAAAGCCACTAAAATAGCAAAAGCCCGAATCTCACGTTCCGGGCCTTGCCTTTCATGGGATGGGGTAATTGTTTTCTCTTATAAATATCTCAATTTATTCAATGGTACCTAAACTTTTCTGATCAAGAATTTTGTTCTCAAATATTCCTTTAGCGATTCCAAAGTTATAAAATCAATCGGAAAAAAAAACTGCAGGATGAGAATTCTAATCCTGCAGTCGAATTATGAAGAAAACTTATACGCTAGTTAGGTACTTTGGATGTGATTCCCAGATTTTCCACCCAGGTATCGTTTTTATCGTTGTTGTCAACCTGTCCGTCCATGCTGTGGTCGCCTAATTTATAACCGGATGTACTTGCCTGGTTTCGCCAGACTGTATAATCGGCTGCATCCACTACGCCATTTTTACTGGCATTACCGCCAAACATACCGTAGTTGCCTCCGCCCAAATTCTTTTGTCCGTTCAGGTAAGCCTGACCCAACCCGGATGTAAAGTCGTAGGAGTAGATTCCTCCGATTTTTGTCAACCCGGTAGCTGACATGATCCCGAGGTGATTTCGATGCCAGACAACTACGAACAGTTGGTTGCTGACCGATGTACTGAATGCCGGTAAAGTCGATCCATCCAAATTGACTACCGAACCGTCATTGAGAATAAATGCAGCCTTCCGCGCAATAATTGTCGCGGGTGTTGCATTTGCTGCTGAAGTAGCATCCCGGAGTTCGATGAGTATCCAGTCTTCCACATTGGGTGGTATGGCTCCCACACTTTCGGAACCGGCATAATTCCATGGTGGTGTATTATACGGTTGATTTAATGGTATCAAACCGGCAGTTTTTAAATCCGTATTCATGGTTGAACCATTGAACGGCCCTTCCAGAAGTGTTGCCACATCCAGCCGGATATCCACCGGAATGGCCATGGGCGATTCCAGGTCGCCGACTGCAAAGGCCGAAAGGGTTGTAATCCCGGTGCGGGTAATGTTGTATGGATTGCTCCCTGATGCAGCGATTTCCTCCTGCGGATCCCAGGCACCGCCAGTGTAATGTCCTATTCCGGCATGTGTCCTGTCGAAGTTCGGTCCTTCCAGGCCGGCTGTCCAGTAAGGAGTAACCGCTAAATTCGAGCCGCCGGGTACGTCTTCTTCTATCACCCATGTCATATCCACGCAATCATTTATTTCGGGAATGGTAGCACCCGTAGTTCCATTTACCCGAACGTCAGGGAAAACCCTTGCCGAATAATAATCGGCGGTTCCTCCCGTGTTGTTGAGCGTCAACGGAACAAAAGCGGAAACAGTTCCCACCGGAAAAGTTTTATCACCGGCACCGACATTTTGTTTGAGATGCCCTGAACCTGAAGCAATGATATAACCGCTGGAAGAAGCTCCCGTAATAGTTGAACCAAATTGCATCAGCAGTTCGTAATTGCCCAATCCCATGTAAGTGTTTGACAGGCTGAGCTCATGATGGACCGAGGTATTTGCACCCAGCGATACATCGTTTTGCAAAATGAGGTCGTAAAAATAGGTAACATGTGAACCCTGAATGGCCTGAACAGTAGATCCGTTGAATACAACTTCTCCGGTTGTGCCATTTAACAAGGCGCCGCTGGATTGATTGTTTGTCCAGTCACCATTGATCATGATAGTTCCGGAGTTGTCGACACTGCCGTCCAATTGATTGATGAAATCACCGTCGATCACCAGGTACGAGCCGGAGGTAATTTTAATATCGGCTCCGTTATTGATCAGCGATTGTGTAATTGCCGTTGGGATAATTCCGATCAGGAATATAATAAATACGCTTATATTTTTTTTCATGATGAATAATTGTTAAGATTTCAATCCAATAAAAAAAGCTGTTTTAAATTTAATCCGGATTATTTATCCCCGGGGGAATCACCTTCCGGTTGTTTGTTATCACCTTTTAGTTTCCTGTAATTCAAATTATTTTCAGGTTGTTTGCCAACAGGTTGATCCTTTGAACCCGAAATCGTTCTGTAATTAATAACGGATTCCGATTTTCCAGGTTCTGGTTGCGTGCCTTTGTTATTCATATCCAGGTAGTTTTTGACCGCAATAGCCGGTAATGGTTCAAGCTGAAAAGAATTACCGGACGAACCTGAAAAACTTGTCGGTTGTTCAGGATCAACAGGCTCTCTGTCGACAATGGGGCTGGCATTGTATTGGGTTGGGCCTGCTTCCTTTTGGATATCATATCCGTATTCTTCGATCATTCTAGGATCGGTTTCGACAATTGCCTTAGCCGGGTTGTCATGTCCGGCTTTCAGCAAAGCAAGTTGTTCTTTCAGTGTCAACTTGGGATCCGGTTCAGGAATCCCATCAGGCAGTAATTCCTGAGCAATTGCTGTTGCCTGGAAAATCAAGCTGACCAATAGAATGTATATATAGTTTTGAATTTTCATAGTATTCATATTTTAATAATTGTTTCACTGGGATCAGCATTTATTGTTACATATTTAATCCCCATTTTCCAGTGTAGCGATGATTGGGGAATCAGCAAGGGCATTGGGCCCGATTTTAACAGCCCCAACAGTTCTCCTGATAACCACAGCATTGGTTGCGCCACTATAGCTGACCACCTGCGGATATACCCCGCCTGAACCATAATTGGATCCGGCAATAGGGATCAATTCGAGGGCAGAAACACCAGGCCCATGCCCGGCGTTAGCCTGGTTTAAGGCCACCTGCAGCGAATAATGGGGTTGTACGGAAGTTCCGTTGGTCGAACTCAGGTGATGGTCAATATCCACATATTCCACTTGAGTTTGCCAGTAAGTGCTCATATTGGATTCGGTATCATCGGCCTCGAAGCTTGTACCTTCATTTCCTTCATTGGGTGGAACACAGTATCCGTTGGTATGAATCCCGACCGAGTGGAAATCGACACCTGACACCCCAGAAGCCAGGACAGCGCTTCCTGAATTTCCGCCATCGGTATCGGTTTGGTATTCCCAATATACTGTCGACCCGCTTCCAAATTCACCCTGACTGCTGCTCGTATGATACTGGCAGGTCTGGCTGTCCGCATTATTGCCTCCGGTGCAGCCTGTGGGTACATTATCGGTACCAAATCCACGGATAAAAATACTGGGCGGGCTTAAATCTTTCGAAAGGTGATAATAAGCTCTCTGGTTCTCGGCAGGAGTTCTTCCCGTGTTGGAATTGGCCCCTACATTAAAAATACCCCAGTCATCGCCGATGGTAACATTCTGGAATACCCTGCTGGAATAGATCACTGGATACTGATTATTTACGGCAGCAGGTTGGGTCGTCCCATCACACAATGAAGCAGGAACATAAAATTCCATTATTTGCAGACTCGCACTGCTTACATCCAGACAATGACCTGCTGTAAGGTAGAAGCCGGCGGCACTGATCCAACCGGTACATCCCAGTGGCATCAGCCTGCCGTCGATATGCTGATAGGTGGAAGTTAACCTGTTGTCGGAGCCACATACATCAAGGGGTATAGGCTGTCCCCCGACAAAATCACCGACAATCAGTTGAGGAATTTCAATGGTCACACCTTCATCGCCGGGTGCTACGTATAATTGAAGGGTAACGGATTCACCCTTAAAAAATGCGGAATGGTAATACCATTCTTCAATTGTTCTTGCATTGAAGTATTGCTGGTCCTGGTCAAAATCAGATGTTATTATTATGTAACTGTTTTCTCCCAGTTCCACTTCTCCGAAAACCAGTCTGATCCAGGGGGCATGGTCTGCCGCTCCGATACTTTCCTGCACGACGATGTAGGCATCCGGCGGAAAAGCGATGGTGCCGGCTATGGTGTAAACGTTTGGTTCAATCCTTACCCCATTGGCATCCAGAAGGTCAATGTTTTTACCGTTGTGGATTCCAAGATCAATATTGATCTCTTCAAGGTGTGAGGGCGCTTCAACCGGTTGGCCGGATATGGATGTACTTCCAACAAAACTTGCGACAAGAAATATCAGATAGAAATATGTTGTTTTCATTGTAATTTCCTCCTCTTTATTTTTCTGCCAGTTGCGTTTTCAACAGATCATTTTCCTGTTCTAGGGATTTTACACGATTATTCAGTTCGATAATGTAAAGGCTTAATTCTTCCACTTTTTCCAGGGTCTTCTTCTGGATGTCGCCTACGTGAAATCCGCCTTTCTCTTCAACCTCCTGCGCAGAGACCATCCCGGGAAGATGCTTGTTTTCCCTGATACTGGCTTCAAATTCATCCAAAGGAAGCAATGGATAATCTTCATCGAAAACATAATCGGGCCAGAAGTTTGAATCATCTATCAATAATTCCTCGCAGGCAATTTTACCATTAACTGAAAGTGCATACCCGGTTGCAGCAACGGTAGTTCCAATCCTGAGATCAGCGCTGACATATGTCGAACCTAGGAGATATGCAGCCCAATTGGTTGATCCGCCGGCGGCGTATCCGTAGAGACCTATCCTTGTACCTGCTGTTCCGGAAGAATAACCATAAACACCTACAACAGTACCTGTGTAACCACCTCCGTTTCCGTAACCATAAACGCCCCTATAGCCACCTTCACCATAAACACCATAGCCGTACCCGTCAACGGGGGTTGATATCCCAAAAACTGCCCGCGTGTCCACGGATTGATCATGAGAAACCTCGGCTACAACGAGATCTGAGTATAAATCTGCTGCTCCGTCCGATGCACTGTTACCCTGAACGTGAACCCGGCCTTTAAAATACCCTGCATAATTCGTTCCAGCACTGTCGGCATCGGCATATATGGCATAATTTGTATTTGAACTGGAACCGTCTGCTGCAAAAATACCACCGTAATTGTTGATGTCAGTATCATTTGTCCATCCGTAAACACCTGCACCATCAAAACCAGTGTTTGGTTTTATACCCAAAACCCCGACGTTAAAAACATTGATCGGAACTCCTAATCCTGATGGAGCAAGAACACCCAACATTCCCGTAGCAAAAATACCACTGGATTCATCTGTTCCTATCACAGCAGCCTTTCCGGATACATAGTTTTTTGCATATAACCCATGTTGATCAGGTGCATCAATCCCAATACCTACTTTACCGGTACTATAATAAATATCCGACCCATTTGCCATCCAGAACTGGTCGGCAGCACGGCCGATTTTTTGCCAGGCAGACCCATCAAAATAATAGTATCCGGGATCCACATCGGTTTGATAAATAGTAAGTCCGGTTGCCGGTGAAACCGGTCGGTTAGCCATTGTCATCCGCGGTGCCAGGAATCCAAGACCTGTGGCCTTTACATCCAACATGGCCGAGGCATTGGGTGCACTGTTGTCATTATTAATACCAACCTGTGCAATGGACAAGTTAGATGACATCACAAAAAGAAAAAGAAGGATAAACAGATATATACGTTTATTCCAACTAAAGAGTAAAGTTTTAGCTTTCATACTGAGATGTTTTGGAGTTAGTATTGATTTGTCGAAGCAAATTTAATTATTGTAATACCTAAATTCCAAAAAATGGGGTGTTAAATTAATGTTAAAGCCACAAAATCCGCTATATTACTGGTAAGTTGAGGTATAAAAAGAAGCCTTGAAGGACATCCTTCAAGGCTTCTTTTTATCGGAATGGATAAATGGCTATTTCTCCGGTGCATGTTTAAGGGTTTCAACCAGAAATTCCCAAAACTTCTCCACGGTTTTGATGTTCACCTTTTCATCCGGCGAATGCGGGAAACGGATGGTAGGACCAAATGAGATCATATCCCAATTCGTATAAATAGCCCCAAGTATACCGCATTCCAGGCCAGCATGAATAACCTTAACTTCCGGTACTTTACCAAACTTGTTTTTATAAACCTGTTTCATGGTTTCAAGAACAGAAGAATCGACGTCGGGTTTCCAACCGGGATAAGCGCCATGATGAAAGGCTTCCGCACCGGCATTTTTAAAGACGTCAGCAATCTGGCCGGCATATTTATCACGCTCAGAATCTACGGCACTCCTGCTCAATATGGCAATGGTGATGACTCCATTGTCCGATTTGACAATCGCCAGGTTGGAAGATGTTTCAACTACATCAGGCATGTTTTTATTCCTCGAAAGTACTCCATTGGGGCATTCAGCTACCGCATTGTAAAAATTGTGTTGAGTAACGACGTCAATTACGCTGACCGGCAGGTTGATCTTTTCGGCACTGATCTTTACATCCGGATCAATATTTTTATAAGTTTCCCTGGCTGACAGGTTGGCCTGTGAAATATATTCCAGAAAACTATTTTCTTCAATTGCCGGTACAGCAATAGTTGCAAATCCTTCACGCGGAATGGCATTGCGCAAACTTCCGGCATCGATGGATGATAACATGATCCCGAAGCGTTCACAGGCATTCAAAAGCGTTTCATTGAGGATCAGGCAGGCATTTCCTTTTCCAAGATGGATATCCAATCCGGAGTGTCCACCTTTCAATCCGGTGACAGCTACCTTATATGCAACCATTCCGGGAGGAAGGGGTTCTTCGTTATATGAAAATTTCACAGTCGTATCAATTCCCCCGGCACATCCGATATACAATTCACCCTCATCTTCCGAGTCCATATTCAGCAGGATATCTCCATCCAGGATACCGGGTTTGAGGTTTTCAGCACCGGTCATTCCGGTCTCTTCATCTATGGTAAATAGTGCCTCGATTGGTCCATGAACCAATTCCTTTGACTCAAGGACAGCCATGGCGGCAGCAACCCCCATTCCGTTATCCGAACCGAGGGTAGTACCTTTTGCAGTCACCCATTCACCATCGATATAGGCTTCAATCGGATCGGTTTCAAAATTGTGATCGGTATCACTGTTTTTCTGAGGTACCATGTCGAGATGGCCTTGCAGGATGATCCCTTTCCGGTTCTCCATACCCGGAGTAGCCGGTTTTTTGATGATCACATTACCTACCTCATCCACCAATGTTTCAAGTCCGAGGTTTTCACCAAACTGTTTTACAAATTCAATGATCTTTCCTTCTTTTTTACTTGGCCTTGGAATTTGTGTAAGGCTATAAAAATGATTCCATAGGGCTTTGGGTTTCAGATTCAATATTTCCTGACTCATATCATTTAAGATTTATTAATACAATGAATTATTTAAGATCGATAAAATTACAATAAATTGTCAGAACGGATATAAAAAAGGGTTGCCAATTGACAACCCCTGAATCTATATTTTTTATAAATTATCTCTTGATATTTGGTAATTCCAATCCATAGCCTTTTTTCTTATCTTCAGCTTTTAAAAGGAATGCAAAGACGAGGGCAATCATTGTTAAAACAACAAAAATCATCCATGTGGTAGTATAATTATATACTACTTCTTCACCAGCTTGTTTAGCCTGTGCTACCCCAGGGTTGGTTTTCTCAAGCACATATCCAAGAAGGAATGGAATACCCATCAATCCCCAGTTTTGTATCCAGAAAATGAGCGCATAGGCAGTCCCAAGCTGTTTTTCAGGAATAATCTTAGGTACGGAAGGCCACATAGCTGAAGGAACCAGGGAAAAAGCTATTCCAAGGACAATAACATCGATGGCTGCTACGATCACATTTGTGATGCCGGGGAGGAATAAAATGATGTGCACGAAAATCAGCATAACCGCACCAAGAATCATGATGGATGCCCCTTTTCCTTTGCGATCGTATAAATTTCCAAATAGTGGAGTTAGGAGAATGGTGCCAAATGGCACGAGGCTGGGAATGAATCCTGCCCACCTGTCTGAAATGCCGAACTTATTAACCATCAGATCAGGTCCGTATTTGTAGAATGGGAATACTGCTGAATAAAACAGCACACATAAAATTGCAATATACCAGAAACCCCGGTTTGAAATAATAAATCCGATATCCTTGAGTTTAAACTCTTCTTCTTCGGTTTTCAGTTTATCTGCATCAATTTCCTTATCCAGCTTCACATCCATAACATTATAAACGATAAAAGCAATCAAACCGATGACCAACAAAATCACACCGAATAAAAAAGGTTTGGATACATCCATTGCTTCAGCAACAAAAGGTGAAACAAATAGTGCAACAAAGGATCCCAAACGTGCAGTGGCCATTTCCAAACCCATCGCAAGTGCGAGCTCCTTGCCCATAAACCATTTGACTATTATTTTTGAAACCGTTATTCCGGCGATCTCAACTCCTACGCCAAAGATGGCATATCCGATTCCAGCATAAAATACCTGCTGTGATAATCCAAGTATCCTTACATCGGCAAATTCGGAAGAAATTGCCCAGTACTTCATGCTGGCACCCACCACCATAATACATGCTGACATGATGGCACTGAAACGAACACCCATTTTATCCAGGATGATCCCTCCAAGGATCAACATAACCAGGAATACATTAAACCAACCGTAAGCACTGGTTACCGTTCCGAAATCGGAACTATCCCATCCCAAATCCTTTTCTACTAAAGGTTTTAGAGGTGATAAGACTTCGGTAAATAAATAACCGGTAAACATGGTAAAGGCAACGATTGCTAAAGCTATCCACCGAGCAGTCTTTGACTCTCTAAGGGATTTTTTTATTGCATCTGTCATTTTGCGATGATTTTATTTTTGAACCGACGAAGATATAAAATTTCCAATACGGTAATTCATTTGTTGAAAAGCTTTGAAAATTATTTGACGGAAGGAATGTAATTGGCAGGAAATCAAAAGCATCTAACGGTAAATGTGAATCAATTTTTTTGTTTCGAAATAAGGCTCCTCAAAAAAAAGGTTCAGGTTGTAGATTTGATATGATTTATTCAAGCTTTTCAATTCCTTGTTAAATTCACCGCCTTTCAGATAAAGAATTCCGTTTTTGGTGGTATTCCTTTGAATTGGCGAGATCAATTTCCAGGTTAAATCAATAAAGTCGGGAAGTGCAGTTACGGCCCTGCTCACAATAAAATCGTACTTATCCGAGAGATTATCCAGTCTGTTTTGTTCGCATGTTGAATTGATCAAACCCAGTTGCCTGTTGACATCCTCAACAACCTTGATCTTTTTTCCGATTGAATCAACAAGGTGGAAATTAGCCTTAGGGAATAAAACTGCCAGCGGTATTCCCGGAAAGCCTCCTCCGGTGCCTGCATCCAGAATTTTGATTCCATCAGCAAACCGAATGATTTTGGCAATTCCAAGCGAATGCAATACATGCCGCTCGTAGAAAAAACCAAAGTCCTTACGCGAAATCACATTTACTTTTGAGTTCCAATCCGAATAAATTCGTTCCATGTCATCGAATTGGCCGATTTGTTTTTCAGTAATACCTGGGAAGTATTTCAGAATGAGTTCCACCTTCATAATACCCAAATTCAAAGTACCCGGCAAAGATAGAACGAAAGGATCAAATTCATTGACTTTTAAAAGTTATACTTTCCGAATTGTGATTGGGGATTAGCGTTTTATTGGAAAATATTCCATTAATTTAATTAGCCGAAACATTTTCCCATACAGGAAGCGTAAAATGAAAAGTTGTACCCTGGCTAACGATACTTTCGACCATGATTTTGCCACCGTTTTTTTCAATGAAATCCTTGCATAAAACCAGGCCGATTCCGGCACCGGTCTCTTTGGAAGTCCCCCGGGTTTTATAATAAACGTCCGATCTGAAAATTTTACCGATGATGCTTTCGGGAATTCCCACACCATTATCCCGGATTTTCACCTCGATATAATTGACTTTTTCAACAGCTGTAATTACGATTTTCCCCTTTTCCCTGGTAAATTTTATGGCATTATAAATTAGGTTACGCATAACGGTCGTAACCATGTATTCATCAGCATAAGCAGCCAGTTCTTCATCAATATTTGTTTCGATTACTATGTTTTTTTCAGCTGCCATGCTTTTGAGCAATGTCAGGTTTTCGCGCATGACGTGGTCAATGGAAATTTTCCGGGGATTGTATTGGATATGGTGTTTGTTCATCCGGGTCCAAAACAGGAAATCGTCCAGCAGTTCATTGATAGAATCAACCGATTCGCGGACATTTACCAGCAAATCGTTGTAGGTTTTCTGATCCAGTAAATCCTTTTCATTGGTCAGAAAATCAATCATCACCTTAATATTCCCTATGGGTTCTTTGAGCTCATGTGCCAGAATGTTATACAGCTTATCCCTGGTGATGTTCGTAGATTTATTTTTCCCCTGGAGGCTCAGATCAGGAATTTTGAACGGAAGACCAATCCCTTGTTTATTGTTTAGTTTTTGATCGATTTCATTCGTCAGTAAAATCATTCTCACAATTTCCGTTAACCTTAGCCGCGTTGATTCGATCTCACTTTTGGCTTTTTCATTTTTTTTATCAATTTCTTCCCTTGAAGGAATTGCTTTCATTAATTTTTCTGTGGTTGTTACGTATACCTGAGATTTAATTGCCAACTCGCTGACGTAGGAGAGAAAGGCATCATAGGAACCGTTGAGGCTGTTTGAGCTATCGACCAAAACAAAAGTAAACCCTGAGAAACCTGTAATTAATTCTTTGGCTTCATCCAGACTGTTCGTCTGGATGACGTTTATTCCCTCTTCTACAAATGTAAAAAAGTTGAGAGTTTTCCGGATTTCTCCGGCTAGTTTAAGATTTGTACCAACGTAAAGAAACTTGTTTTCTCCTTGTTTTATAGTGCTTTGATTAATGTACCTGTGTACCGCACCATTTAGATCTCTTATTTCTTCAGGATCTGCTTTCACAATAAATATTCTCAAATTAAATAGGACGAGCAGAAATTTACAAAGATTGTACCCAATGAATTAATCACTTGATAGCCAAATTATAAATAAGAAAGTTAAATATGAGAAATTGCTGTGAACCTTCGAAAACGGATAAGTTCAATCACCATTTTCTGAGATCAGGAAATTAGCTCAGTGCCCTGTTCAGGAAATGATTTAGCGGAGCCAACCTGTTAAAAATGTCTAGAATATATTCTATTAAATCGGGTTTGTTAATTAAACGGTTGTCCAGCGAATGCATAACGATGTAACTCTTGAATTTAAGTAAATCGATATCGGGGAAATCGGCCGGGAAATCTTTAGGCGGCCTGCTCAGCTTTTCTCCCTCAAGGTTTCCGAAGGCTTGTCTGAAGTCATTCGAAAGAATGATTTTTTTGAACTCATCGATATTAAAATAGATTTCCTGCCTGAATTTTTTCAGGAAACCGGGCGGAGGCATATAGGAACCGCCTGCCAGGAATGAACCGCTGGGATCGATATGGATGTAATAACCCGCATGGCCTCCTTTTCGTCCGCCCTTGCTGATGAATCCCCCGAAGTTTGTCTTATATGGCGATTTGTCCTTCGAGAACCGAACATCTCTGAAAATCCTGAATATCGCCTGTTTGGCAGTAACTCCTGCTATTTCACTGTCAAATGTCTGGATTCCGGGAATAATCCTGTTCATGAGCATTTCGAATTCTCCTCGCGCTGCTTCGTATCGGTCGCGGTTTTGGTTGAACCACTCCCTGTTGTTGTTGTCTTTGAGCTCTGATAAAAAATCAATCACATGATTCATAATAAAATTTTTTTAAATTATTTCCAAAAATAACTTTTTTGTATATTTGAAGTCCCATGAACCTGAACCGCAACATATTCTTTTTGTTTACAACCGCGTTGGTTTTTTTATGCAGCTTTCAAACAGGTGCGACAGAATTTTCACGCCCGGGAGGTTCCCGTGGGGCCGGGTTAGGCAACTCAGGCTTTGCGCTTGATGATTTTTGGTCAGTTACCAATAATCCCGCAGGATTAGCCGGAATAAGCGATATTACGGCAGGTTTCTATTTTGAGAACAGGTTCCTGGTGAAGGAACTCAGCACCCGCGCCGGTGGGTTTGCACTTCCCACACCTTCGGGAGTTTTTGGAATAAACATGTTGTATTTCGGTTATTCCCAATACAATGAAAGTAAGGTTGGCTTGGCTTATGGGCGGTCGATTGGGAAGGTTTTATCCCTGGGTTTGCAATTGGATTACCTTTCAACCCGGATTGCGGAAGGGTATGGAAATAAAAACCTGGTTACATTCGAAGTCGGCATCAGGGCCAAACTTACCGATGACCTGGCTCTTGCTGCCCACGTTTTCAATCCCATCGGCGTAAAACTGGAAAAGGAATATGATGAGCGGATACCAACCATATTCAGGCTGGGTGCTTCCTATTATTTTTCAGAAAATATTATGGCTACCGTGGAAGCCGAAAAGGATACGGATTATAAGCCGCTTTTCAGGTGTGGGCTGGAATATAAAATGATCGATAATGTGAGTTTCAGGGTGGGTTATTCCACCTTGCCGGCAAAAACCGGTTCGGACAAAATCAGTATTGCATCCCTGTTCACATTTGGCTTTGGCCTTAATTTTCAAAAGCTGGTCATCGATTTTGCAGCATCCATGCACCAAACATTGGGCTGGTCGCCCCAGGTTTCGATGTATTATAAGTTTTAAAAACCGTGGTTCTGAATAACAAACCCATATTATCCTTCATAAATCATAAATCCGTTTTAATAGGAATTTCGCTGCTTTCATGCTTTGAAGTCATTTCGCAGGAACCGGTTTTACCCATCAAACCTGATGAAACGGAAATAACCGACAAATTGGAGAATATTGCCGAAAACACGGATGCAGTCCTCGATTACTCCGAACTAATTGAAGACCTGAAATATTACAAGCAATATCCGCTGAACCTAAATTATGCGACCCAGGAAGACCTCGAAAAATTATTTTTCCTGAATGAAATTCAAATATTTAATCTTTTATCCTACCGCGAAAATTACGGCCTTTTTGTGTCCATCTTTGAACTGCAAGCCATTGAAGGTTTCGATAAGGAAACGATCAACCTTATTTTGCCATTTGTGAAAATAGCCCGGGAAAAGGAAAAAATGCCGGTCAACTTAAAAAGACTGGTCCGAGATTCACGAAATGAATTTATTTTACGGTATCAGCAGGTTGTAGAACAACAAAAAGGATTCAGGTCATTGGATGACAGTACATTGCTCGAAAACCCGAATGCCGCTTACCTGGGAAGCAAACAAAAACTATATTTCAGGTACGGGTATAGTTATTTCAACAAAATCCGCTGGGGGATCACTGCTGAAAAAGATGCCGGTGAGGTTTTCCTGAAAAATCAGGTCAACGATTCGATCCAAAGTCTCCTTGGGAATAAGCTGAAAAACGGGTTTGATTTTACCTCCATTCATTTTTCGGTCAGGGATATGGGCATTCTAAAAGCATTTACAATAGGCGATTTCCAGTTGCAGTTCGGGCAGGGGCTTACGATGTGGAGCAGTCTGGCTTTTGGCAAATCAGCCGATGCCACCAACATCAAACGGTTTGCAGGGGGAGTGAGGCCCTATACTTCTTCAGATGAAAATCGCTATTTCAGGGGAGCTGCAGCAACCATCGGTTCTAAAAATATTGAAATTTCAGCATTTTTTTCATCCCGGAAAATTGATGCTTCTGTCGAAAAAGCCGATTCGGTTTCGGGTAACGAAAGGTATGCCCAAACTTTACAGGAATCCGGATTGCACCGGACCATGAACGAATTGCTGAAAAAGGACGCCATCAACCTGATTTTGTATGGAGGTAATGTTACCTATAAAAACAAACGGTTAAAGCTGGGAGTGACCGGTTATTATTCGAAATTTGATATCCCCTTCACCGCCGGGACAGCTTTGTATGAAAAGTTTGATTTTACCGGTTTTGAAAACATGAATGGGGGGATTGATTACAGTTACTTGCTTCGAAAAGTTAATATTTTCGGTGAAGTTGCCGTTAGTAAAAACGGCAGTTGGGCTCAACTTCATGGTTTGACTGCCAGCCTGCATCCTCGTGTTTTCGTCACCCTTCTGTACCGAAATTACCAAAAAGATTATCAGAATTTTTTCAGCAATGCTTTTGCAGAAGGAAGCAGTTCAGTAAATGAAAAGGGATTTTATACGGGTTTCAGGGTGCTCTTACACTCGAAGTGGACGTTGTACGGCTATGTTGATCAATTTAATTTTCCGTGGATCAAATACAGGGTTGCCCAGCCATCACAAGGAAATGAGTTTTTGACTCAACTGGATTACCAGTTATCGGAAAAAGTTAAATTTTATCTTCGGTTCAAGCAAAAAAATAAACAGATATCCCAGTCATCAACCGAAGGATATTTGGCCCCACTGGTGAGTACCCGCAGGAACAACTTGCGGATTAACATCTGGTACCTCGTTTCACCTTCAATCGCTTTATCCAATCGCCTGGAATATTTGACATACCGGCAGGGAGAAGGTTTCCAGGGGAATGGTTTTCTCATTTACCAGGATGTGAAATGGACAAACCCCCCGGAGAAGTTGTCTTTGTTTTTCAGGTATGCTCTGTTCGATACCGATTCCTATGATGAGCGAATTTATGCCTATGAAAATGATGTGTTGTATGCTTTTTCCGTTCCTGCCTATTACAACAAGGGTACAAGGGTTGTGTTGTTATTGAATTTCAAACCGTCCCGGAAAATCGGCATTTGGCTGCGGTATTCATTGACGAAATTCCGCAATCAGCAATCCATTGGAAGCGGCCTGGATGAGATTGACGGCAACCACAAATCGGAAGTGAAAGCTCAGGTAATAATAAAATTGTAGGAGAGCTTCAAAATTATTGAATCAGCTAATTGATGTTTTTAAATTTAGGATAGCGACCGTATTTTTGCTGTGAGTAAAGCTAATCTGTCGAAATGATTTTTACCACAGAGGACACGAAGGAGCCACAGAGAAAGTGGAGATTGTCCCCTAATTTCTGCGGATCATAAGCTAACGGTGCGTTTCATATTTTAGAAATCATAATTAAGTTCCTTTGTAATTTTTTTATTGCTTTTAAACTATTTCTTTCTTATATTTGGGGTCAAATCTAATGCAAGTGCCATGTGCCGCAAACCCAAATTCGCTAATTTGCAGAGAGAGAGAGAGTTATGGACGAGGAGCAATAAAAAAGAAAAAACCCGGCCTAAATCAGGTGTACCTCCTTAATGCAGGAACCATTTTTTACCGGAAACCAATCCCTGACCAAACAAAATCAACAATGTTATTATCATTTTAGCAAAATCAACAATTATGAAAAGAACAATTTATTTTATAACCTCAGGAATTCTTATCAGCATCCTGCTTTTAGGGATTTCTTGTTCGAAGGAAGATATCAAAAGCGATGACCAAAATCAGACTGATAAATCCAATAGAGGACAACAATTTACCAAAGCCATTAAAGACTTTAAACAAAAAGTTGCTCATTACCAGGAAAAACCTGCCTACAAAAGCGGCGAAACCGTAAATGCCGATTCTGCATTGCTATTACTCGAAGGAACCATAAACTATTCGCATGCTTTTACGATGGATTATTATGATGAAACACGGGTTGAGGATTTAACCCTGGTATTGCCGAAAAACGGAAACGGTGAAGTAGATATGGAAGTATTGGTGCAAAAGTACCTGGAAATGAAAGCAGACATTACAACCGTTTATTACAACAGTAACTTTGAAAACAAAGGGCTGGTGCTTGTTGACCTTTCGGAAACGACTCAGAACGGTGATGAAATTACCATTAATGTTGGGGTGATAACGGGAGACCGAAATAACCAACTGCCTCCCGGACCCGGAATCAGTGGGCCTTTTGAAGAAGGTGATGACTGGTGGTATGGAGAGAATGTTGGCACTTGCGATGGCTCCATAACTTTTTCAGATGCCGCACATGAAATTTCCGGTGAAATGGCAAAGTACATCCATTTTTACAATTTAGAACATGGAATTGCATATTTCTGGCTTTTAACTACTTTGGATTTACAAGGTGGTGATGATTATATCAGGAGGCCAGGTGACCCGAGTCCTCAAGATAATTTTTATGATTATTACCTGTTTAATGCAGATTCAATATATGGCCCCAATGCAGATGACCTCCTTTGCCTGGAATAGCCGGAAATGAATTTGTATTACAATTATCTTCAATACCTGCTTTACATTAAGATACCAGATGATATTTCAACAGCTTATAACTTTTTACCTGCGCACATAATTTATATGCAGGGAATCAAGGACCCTAATAATGAACATTACTACCATGAGGGGGATTTTCAGTTTGGCGTTCCAATTAACTACGAAGAAGGAGAGGGTCCAGAAGAACTTTAATTAAAAGTAAGCAGGGTCAATTGACCCTGCTTATAAAATCAATATCTCATTATGAAAACATATATTTTAATCTTTGCCATTTTGCTTTACCGGCCAGTAATAGCTCAGAATTCTTTTGAAGTGAATTACACCGGAATTGACAATGAATTCCTGATATATACCTTTGAAACAACCAAGGGTGATTTCATTTCTATTGGCGGTAAAAAAGGGGTAAGCACCCCCCTTCCGTTATCGCAGTTGATTGTTAAAATCAGCAAGTACGGAGAAATTATTAATGAGTTGGTATATACGAAACCCGATACAAATTTTGTATTACAATATGGTTATGAAAAAGCCAACGGCAACTATTTCCTTATCGGAACCCTGACAGACACTGTATTACCCAATGATTACAATGTTACCTACGTATGTGAGCGCGCACCCGATCTTTCCTTAGTATGGGAAAAGTTTTCTGCCATACCGGAATCCTACAATAATCATAGAATTTCTAATTTTATAATAGATGCTGACAGTAACTTGTTCATTCAAGGTAGTATTGATACGGTTTATTCTGGTTATAACTACAGGCTTTTAACCATGATATTCGACAAAAACGGCAACCGGCTCAATATAAATTTTTATGAAGGATGGAAAAGTCCGAGCTCAACAAATGAAATGATATTCAATTTCGATAGTACGGCTATCTGCTTCATTGGCAACTATGTCAGAAATGAGCTTTATACTACTGAATTTATTGAAATGGATCTTGAGTTAAATATTACGGACTATATCAGCGTAATCGATGAAGAACATTTTGCTGTTCCGCCTGTTACTGTTAAAGTTTTTAAAAATTCGAATTATATTCAAGCGAACAAAGCATCAATGGAACCCGGCACAGACCAGGATCTATACATAAAGATAATGGATGAGGAGCTAAATACACTTCGTGATACACTTTTGTTTTATCCAGAAAAAATCGAAATACCTTCATATATTGGGATGGGGTTTATTGATACAAATAGAATATGGGTACCGACATTTCAACCCGAATTTAATTTTATACCCGGAACCGAAGTGTTCAGATTCCATATTTTTGATACGAACCTGAACCTGATCGGATTGAAAGAATATGGTGGGGATCGCCGTTACTGGTTCAACAATATGATCGTAACCTCCGATGGAGGTTGCCTGCTGACCGGACGGATTCCCGACTACAATGGTTCACACAAAGACAATAGTTATATTATCAAGGTCATGCCGGAGGATATCATCACCCATGCCGAAGATACGTCTTTTATTAACGACAAGGATGTGCTGGTTTATCCGAATCCGTTTGATACTGAAATCCGCTTCCAGACAGTAAGAAAGGACCTGAATTTAGATTTATTTGATATTACGGGGAAACAAGTGCTCTCAGGTAATATTTTTGATCATTCTGAATCCGCATTTGCCACTGCCGGCTTAATTCGCGGAATATATTTTTATACCATCCGGGATGATAACCGGATTATTCAGAGCGGGAAACTGATCAAGAAATAGCCTGAATATCTTAACAGTTTTTAAGGGTAAATCCTAATTACAGAACTCAATCCATTTCCCGGTTCAGGAACTTGATCTTTTCGGTCAATAGGGCCAAATCCTTTTTCGCCATTTCGATTTTTTTCTCAAACTCCTGCCTGAGCAGGTCGGCTTTTTTAGAGTGTGCCAAAAATCCGATGTTGTTTTCCCACAGGTTGATCTCTTCTTCCAGCTTTTTGCGCTTGATTACCAGGGTATTCCGCTCATTGTAAATGATCCTGTTGGCGTTAGGATTGTCCTTGATGTTTTCGATGCGGTGTTTGTAATTGAGGGTTTGCATCTCAGTCTGGCTGATCTTCAGTTCATCCAGCTTTTTGTTAATGGCATTCCTGAACTCAATTTGTATGCGGTCTTTTACCTTCATGGGAACGTGCCCGATCTCCGTCCATTGCCGTTGAAAATCTTTCAGCTTATCCAGGTTTGCATTTTTATTGCTGTCGAACTTAAATTCAATCACCTGTTGGATCAGGCTTTCTTTCAGTTTCAGGTTCTCCTCTTCGTGTTTACCGATATTGGAAAAATAGTTTGACTTGTTGTTAAAGAATTCGTCACAGGCAGCCCTGAACCGCTTCCAGATTTTATCCGAATGTTTGCGCGGCACCGGCCCGATATTTTTCCATTCTTTCTGCAAATTGATCAGGTCCTGGGATGTTTTTCTCCAATCCGTGCTCGTTTTCAACGCTTCAGCCTGTACACAAATTTCGATTTTCAGGTTATAATTGTTCAACTGTTCATCCTTGATATTCTGGAAATACTCTTTTTTGGCTGTGAAAAAAGTATCCAATGAAGTTTTAAAGCGGTCCCAGATTTCATCGTTTTGTTTGCGGGGTGCCGGCCCGATGGTTTTCCAGACTTTGAGCAATTCGGTAATCTGATCCGTATTGTGCTGCCAATCCTTGATGGAAGTGTTTTCAAATTGCAGGATTTCTTCAGCCTTTTCGCACAACGCCGCTTTGGCTATGTAATTATTTTTCTGAACCTCCTGTAGTTTGTTATAGTGTTCCCTTCGCCTTTGATTGATTTTTTCAGTGGCATTTTTGAACCGCTCCCAAATCTCATCTTTCTTATCCTGCGGAATAGGTCCAATTTCTTTCCACTGTTCGTGATATTTCTGAAGTTGCTTGAAAGATTTGATGATGGAATTTTCGATCAATAACTCCTCGGCTTTTTCACAAAGCTCAATTTTGGCTTCCATGTTCTTTTTCAGGTCAAGGTCGCGCAGTTCCTTATTGATTTTGACTTTGTCGAAGAATTTTTCAACCAGGAAATGGTAGTTCTGCCAAAGGTTATTCACTTCACCCTTCGGAACCATTCCAATTCCCTTCCACTTTTCCTGCAATTCCTTGAATTCGTCGTAGGTCCTTTTCAACGATTCTTCCGAATCGATGAGGGCTTTCAGTTCTTCCAGGATAATTTTCTTAGCTTCCAGGTTGTTTTGTTTCCCTTTTTCCTGTTCTTCAAGGAACGCCTGCCTTTTATCCCGGTATACCGCAAATGCTTCATTGAATCTTTTTTCTATCGGATCTTCAACAACTGCGAATTCTTCCTTATCACCACCTTCATCAATGTATTTTTCGTATTTTTCGTGTTGCACTTCCTTGTTGAGCTTGAGGAAAGCAACCTTAATCAGGGCAACACGTTTTTTAATTTCTTCAATTTTATCTTCCTGAAGGATTTCCTCAAGTTGTGTAACAAGTTCTTCCCGGCTAAGTTCATCGTATTTAATTCCCTCGGACTCGCTATCATCCGAGTCTTCATCTTCTTCCTCATCACTATCTTCATCCTGAACCGTTTCTTCCCCTGAATCCAGATTGGTTTCGGATTCCTGTTTTGTCCCTGCCACCGGTTCTTCAACGGTTTCTGAAATACTTTCCGTGTCAGCCTTTGCTTCTCCCTGTTCGGCAGAAACTTCTTCTTTTAATTCAGATGTATCTTCCGAATTTCCAACTGCAATTTCCTCTTTTGCATCTTCGGCTGCATCAGGTCCGGTATTTGAACCTTCCTCTTTTGCAGTTGCTTTTTTTGATTTTGCTTTGGTGGTTTTGGATTTTTTATCTCCTGAACTTTCTGCCGTTTCAGTTTTCTTTTTTCTGCCTGGTTTTTTCGCCGTCTTTTCCGATTTTTCTTCCATATCAGGATGTTCTGCTTCTTTTTCAGAAGTTTTTTTCGACTTTACCTTTGGTTTAGAATTCTCCTCCTGTTCTATTTGATCAGGATTTTGATTAAGTTGCTCATTCGTTTTCATAAAAGATCTATTACCTCTTTTTCGATATGTTCACATCAGCCGTTTGACTGTAAATGCATTAGCGCTAAAAACCCGCAAAATTAAAAATATTTTAATATTGTATTTGTAAAAACAAACCGACCTGTATTTTAATTTGTTGGGCAAAACTAAATGAAAGTTATCAAACCATAAGTGATTTGTTGAAATAATTAATGGTCATCATTGAAATGGTCGCTTATTGAAAATGTAGTATCCCAGGCTGATGTTGAAGAAGTACGGCTCCTCTGCCTGGTCAAAATAAGTGAGCGACATACAAATGGGGCCGAATGGTGCCTGGTAAACCAATGCACCCGTACCGATAAAATACCGGTTCGAAAATTCTTTCCCGTAAACTGCTTTATTGTTAGCGGTTTTTTGAATCTCTTTGAATGGCTGGAACCCATATCCTTCTATTCTGAAATCAAGGTTTTTATAAAGATTGGCGATAACTTTCAATCCTAAAGCCGCAAAATTATGGGCCCTGAACTGAGGTAGAAAAATAGTCTGGCTTTCCGGTGTTGGTTCAAATGCCGGTGAAGCAAGTACCGTCGCGGTATAGTTATTGAAAAGCGGAATATTTGAAAACATGGCCGTTCCGTAAAATCCCAGGGTCAGTGGGCCATAGGTTTTAAAATAGTTGTCATATAAAAATCCAATCTGAAACCAATTGTAATAATTGGATGTAATGATTGATTCGGTAGAAGTTGACCCGGGCACATTTTCTTCCTGGCCCGACACAAACCTTCCACATAGCCGGAGTATGAGGCCACGCGTGGGGTACTGTTTATAATTGAGTGAATTGAATTCAAAAATCAGCCCTGGGCTGTAAAAATCAAAAGTGGTAACATCGGCCGTATCGAGCCTCGTGAACTGGTTGGTCTGGTAATATTGATCTTTTTTCCGACCTACCAGGAATTCGGTATAGGCTTTTCCGGTGCGCGATGCAGGCACTCCGAATGAAAATCGCCAAAAATTATCATTTTGCAGTAAATAGGAGGGATTTTTATCTTCGAAAAAATAGGTTGTAGTCTTGAAGTAATTCCATCCGTTGAGGGTGTAGGATAGTTCCATTATTGCCGGAAACCGGCCGGGAATGTCAAACCGTGCTTTGGCATGGCCGGAGTTATGAAATCGCCCCAGGTAAGCATTGCCAATAAGGCTAAAGGCATTCCGTCGCCATCGCTTGTACTGCATCTGGAAGAAAATTTCATTGATGGCCCGGGATGAGACCAATCCTCCGATTTCCGCTTCCAGGATGTTGCTTTTCTTAATATCGAAGCTCAAATTATAAAAACCTGCGGCGGAATCATACATCAATTCTGGCGACACACTCCGAATGTGTTTATCGGTCAATAATTTGAAGTATTGATTTTTGATCAGGTCAAGTTTTTCCTGATCAGTTTTGGAATCCGAATTGAGCTTTTTCAGTAGCTTGTTCTTGTTGATCAGCCGGTTGACATATGTTTCCTGTTTGAAATTGATCCCGGTTATATGAATGTCACCAAATTTCAATGGTGGAATTTTATTTTTGAATTCCTGCCTTTTAATCTCCCGTTCAACTTCTGTTTGTTTCAGTTTGATCATCTCCTTAATCCTTGGAATTTCCCTCATGGTGGATGCATATCCGCTGTCGATGAACTCCGGGGTATTTGAAAAATCCGTCAGGTTTACTTTTTTAAGATCAGGTTCTATCAAAACGCCATTTTCCAGGTCGACTGTATATTTGGTGTTTGCCATCAGCATGGATTGAACCTGTGAAATGATATCGTCCTCCATGGGAGGTCCGTAATTGGAAGCTGCTTTTGATCCGATGATAATTTCCGGTGTAAATTCATCTTCCATCACATCCAGAGGAAAATTATTATACATACCGCCGTCGAACATCAGTTTCCCATTTATTATGATGGGTTGGAAATAAAAAGGAAACGTCATGGATGCCCGTATCGCTTTGTCCATCTGGCCGCCCATAAGCACCATCTGCTTGTTATCCATAATATCTGAGGCTACACACCTGAATGGAATAAATAGGTTATCGAAGTTATAATTTGCTGCAGCTCCTGGTCCGGCAAATAATTCCATAAATCCGAAATCCATTTCGAATGGAGAGATAACGGTGGTAGGCAATTTTGCCCTCAGTACCGTGTCATAGGTGATTTTAAAGATTTGCCATGCAGCATTGGGATCCGATTCTTTATAGTAATATTTATATCGGGCTTCAATCCCACCGCTAATCCAGGATAACATTTCAGGTGAGTTGACAAGGTTTTCTATTTCATCAGGTGTATAACCACATGCATATAATCCCCCAATGATAGCTCCCATAGAGGTACCGGCAATGTAATCGATGGGAATGTCGTTTTCTTCAAGCGCCTTCAATACTCCGATGTGGGTGACCCCTTTGGCACCTCCACCGCTGAGCACAACACCTATTCTCTGAGCATGTATATTAGCGGCCAGCAAAAAAAGCAGGCAAGCGGAAGCTAAATATTTAAAAGCAAGCTTCACCATGGAAACAAGATAAATACACTCTTTGGTTTCAGATTGTCGGACACAAAATTAATATTATGTCCCAGAAAACGATAAATTCGGGTGAAAATTATTGAAATTTTCCCTATTTGGATTTTTTAGGTTTTCGAAAGCGCCTGTTCAATATCCCCGATCAAATCCTCCAGGTCCTCAATACCAACTGAAAGTCTGACAAGGCCGGATGAAATACCGGCTTTTTCCTGGTTTTCTTTCGAAATTTTGGAGTGCGTCATCGATGCCGGATGCTGTATCAGCGTTTCAATGCCTCCCAATGATACTGCAAGCAACGCCATTTTAACACTGTCCATCATAGTTCTTCCTGCTTCAAATCCTCCTTTCAATCCAAAACTGATCATAGCACCGGGGCCACGCATTTGTTTTTTGGCCAGCTCATATTGCGGATGTGATTTTAATCCCGGATATTTTACCCATTCCACTTTCGGGTGTTTTTCGAGGTACTCGGCAATTTGAACAGCATTTTCCTGGGCTTTATCAATCCTGATCGCCAACGTCTTCAAACCCCTCCGGGTAAGGAAGGCCTGGTGCGGATCCATATTACAACCTACGTTCATCATCACACTTCTGAGTATTTTGTAATGCGCTTCTGTTTTAGTGACGATCATGCCGGCAACAACATCTGCATGACCGTTTATGAATTTCGTCATGGAGTGCAATACGATATCGGCGCCCAGGTCGAGCGGCGATTGCAGGTATGGGCTGCAAAAAGTGTTATCCACGCAAACCACAATGCCTTTTTCATGGGCCAGGTCGGAAACAGCCTGAATATCCGTAATACCTATGGTGGGGTTGGCGGGTGTTTCCAGGAAAATCAGCCGCGTATTGGGCTGGATCGCATTTTTTACATTTTCAATATCGGTTGCATCAATGAAAGCAGATGCGACGTTGAATTTAGGATAAAGCGATTCCATAATGGCCCTTGATGGACCATAAAGTGCATTGTGGCCGACCATGTGATCACCCGACGCCAGTATGCCCAGATAAACGGTATTTACGGCTGCCATGCCTGAAGAAGTTGCAATTCCGCCAAATCCATGTTCCAGTTCAGCTACTGTTTTTTCCAGGTCGTTAATGGTCGGATTGCCCAGGCGGGTGTAAATAAATCCGTCGCTTTCGCCGGAGAAACACTGCGCTCCGTGATTTGCATTTTCAAAGGAAAATGTCGATGTTTGGTAAATCGGGGTTACAGCACTGCCCAATGGGTCTTTAAATCCCCCTCCGTGAACCAGTTTGGAATTGAAACCTTTGTTTTTTGTATCCATTTAAATTTATTTTGATTGTTCCTTAGACCCAACAAATGTATGCAGATATTTTTAATATTTACAAATCAAACCATTCTAAATACAATATAAATTGTGGCTAAAACAATAGCATATCTGGGTTGTTTATTCATTAGTCAGCCAAATTCATTAATTTTGCAGCCTTAACATCAAATTCAATTATGGCCAGGGGAAAATCAAAAAAATTTACAAAAGATTATATTAACGATGTTCTGAATGATTACCGGATAGCCAATGAAAGCAGGCAGGTCAGTTTGTTGGGAAGGCGCGAAGTGCTGACCGGAAAGGCCAAATTCGGGATTTTTGGCGATGGTAAGGAAATTCCCCAACTGGCCATGGCCAAAGTCTTCAGGGAAGGCGACTGGCGGGCCGGTTATTACCGAGACCAAACCTTTATGTTTGCTTCCGGATTAATGACCCTGGAAGAATTTTTTGCTCAACTTTATGGAGATACGGATGAGAATTTCAATCCTCAGTCAGCCGGAAGGTTGATGAACAACCATTTTTCCTCAAAAACGATTGATCGAAACGGTGAATGGCTTGACCTGACAAAACTGAAAAACATTTCGGCTGATATTTCGCCCACGGCTGGCCATATGCCACGCATATTGGGTCTGGCTTATGCTTCCAAACTCTACAGGAATAATTCCGGGCTAAAAAACTTTAAAAAATTCTCAAGAGAAGGGCAGGAAGTAGTTTTTGGAACCATCGGTGATTCCTCAACTTCCGAAGGATATTTTTTTGAATCACTGAATGCAGCCGGTGTTTTACAGGTTCCTCTGGCTATGTCCGTTTGGGACGACGGTTTTGGTATTTCTGTCCCAAAATCTTTTCAAACCATCAAGCAAAGTATTTCAAAAGCCCTCAGCGGATTTGCTAAAACCGAAAGGGAAGAAGGATTTATCATTTATGAAGTAAAAGGTTGGGATTATTCCGAACTTGTCAAAATTTACCGGGAAGGAATCGGGATTTGCCGGGAAAAGCATATTCCGGTATTTTTCCATGTAACCGAGTTGACGCAACCACAGGGCCATTCAACTTCAGGTTCGCATGAACGTTACAAATCGAAGGAACGGTTGGAATGGGAAGCTGAGTTTGATGGAATAGCCAAAATGCGGGATTGGATCATTGCTGAAAAAATTGTTACCGGGGAAGAATTGACAAAAATAGAAGAGGAATCCGCCAACCGTGC
>JAFGBL010000151.1 GCA_016933115.1 Bacteroidales bacterium
AGGAGGAGCCGGTGGCGGGATCAAACCGAAGAAAAAGAGGTATTCAAACATCAACTCGTCTTTGGTTGAAGGAGAACTTCCATTGACGAGTCCACCGAATTCAAAATTTACTCCAATTGTTCTGTACGTCCCCTGGTCATAAGCCACTGCTGCACCATAGGATGGCGAGCTGTTCTGGAAGATTTTGAAAGCAGGAGAAATGGCTTCGATATGGTCCATCCAGTTATTTTCTCCGTTGTAAATAAATGACATGCCGGCGGTAAACGTACCTGATAGGCCCTGTAATGTAGCCATATCACCAGAACCATCAGCTGTGGGATTAATACCAAATAGCGGATCAAAATTGTATCCGCTAATTGTAGGATCGTAATACCAAACATCTCCGCCTTCGAGATAAACCTTACCGCCGGCATTTATAAAGTTAGAAATTGTTGCTCCTTCAGTAGAGCCAATCACATAATTATTGCTGTAAATCCCGACACAAATGAAAAGGGAAGAATATAAACTCAGATCGGCAGGCAATGAAGTAACATATTCCGCTGTTACCCCATTATTTTGAATCGCGGTCAGAATGGCCGGGCCCGAACTATGGTTTTCATCCAGGTCAACCACTAAAACAGGGATTTTGCCGATAACTTCGCTGAATGGAACATTGGTAGAATAATTTCCACCGGTCGCTGTGAAATTAAATGCGGCCGCGCTGCCAGCCGTTGCGCCGGGAGCTATCTGGATTTCAAATGCCGCTTGCTGGGCAGAATTTGCATCAATAATGCCCAGGTTAATGGGGCTGTTCAGAATGCCGACATAAGGATTGGAGCAAGATAGTGAAGCCGAGGTTTCCGGTGTCGGGCTATGGCCTTCATTGTTGGTTTCCACATAAATGGTTACGTTTTCTCCGGGGTCCAAAATCCCGTTCCCGTTTCCTCCCACTGCATCATCTATCATGATGTACCCGACAAACAGGCTGGGTGCATTTACCGTAATGGAAAAGTTTGAATTCCATAGCGCCTTGTCATTTGCACTGACTTCAATTTCAAAATTTACGATATGCTGGTCGGGGATGTCATCCGCAATTTCCAGAGAGAAACCGTTTGTTATATTCTGGCTTGAACCTGCCGGGATGTTCCCGTAATTTTCGGAATTATCGGTGAGGGTAATGTTACCATCAGCACTTGTAAGGGTAACGGTAACATTTTCTGCCTGCACCGTTCCGATGTTCTCAATTTCTATCGAAAGGCCGATGGTTTCACCATAATCGGCGAGGCCATTGTTATTTTCCTGCGAATCGTTGATGGTATGTGACGAATAGATCACATATGCACCTTCGTTGGGAATGACTTCGACAGGATATGAAACCGGCAGGCAATTATAACCCGATACCACCAATTCCGCAACGCCGGTTTCGGTAAATACAGGGTCGAAAGTAACCAGGGCGGTTCCTGCTGAATTTGTATAACCCATGCCGCACAAAACACCGTCTTTGAGGATGGCGCAGGAAAAATCTTCGAGCGGTTCACCGCCACTTGTAACAGTGACGGATGTGGATGGTGCCCCCAAAGGAATCGTGCTTTGGTAGCTGGTTTGGATGCTGATCGGTTCATCTGTCCAGACGCTTAATGCCGGATCGCCCAGGATATTGATGTCGTAAAAATTCCACCGCAAAGCCCCTTCTTCCCATTGCCCGGGAGCAGTGACCCATGGTGCCGTTTGAATTTTGCTTTCACTGAATGCCTGCCCGATACAGTTCATTTTCTCATGGTAAAGGGCATCCATCATTTCGCGGTGCAGGTGGGCTGCCGGCCCTTCGGATTGCCCTTCATTGAACCACCCGTATCGGGAATTCCCAATTACGGCTACTGCAAAATTTTGAATGTTCACCATTTTTTCGAGTATACAATCGCTATAATCGAATGAACCGCAAATGCAGCCATGGGTCTGGAGTATCGTGTAGTTGTGTGTAATGCCATTTGCACCTGAAAAATTAGCATCCGTAATATCCGAATTATATAAATAGGCAACATAGGTAGAATTTGCGTGCCCGACATGATGAATGAACTGCCTTCCTGCATTGATCTCCGCTTTGATTTGCGTGGCCGCCCAGGATGAATTCTCTTCATATAATTTGTAAAAAGTGTAATCCTCGGGTATTCCCCAGGTTTCATACCCGTTTTCCGTACTATGCCCGATGAGAAGCTCCAGGTAGTCCGAACCGTAAGTATCCGGGCTGGAATAGAGCCATTCACCTGCCATCGTTGCTTTGTTGAACTCCCCCAAAACCGGGAAGTTCTGGTAATAGACAGATTTATGGATCAGGTTGGCAAGTTCCGTCGCATTGCTAAAGGGAAACCGGGCAACGCTAATTTCAGAGAGCAGGTCATCCTCTCCGGGTTCGCCCCAATAGCCGTCTCCGTCGGTATTCCAGTTTCCATCCAATGCCGAATAATACAGATCGGCCGGAATATCATCATCTGTATAACCGCTTCCCGATTGAACATAGCAATAAAATCCACGGTAAGGAATGAGTTCCACATCACCGCCAAGCAGCACATATTCAATTCCGTTATCCTGGTATTCCTGAATGATATAATTCCTGATCTTCTCCTGTGTATCCTGTCCAGAAACCGTCGATTGGATCAATTCCTTTGTTACCACCTGTGTTTTAATTCCCCTTTCCAGGTAAATATCGATTAAATCCTGGAATCCCGATGCATAGGCCTGGGTTGTGACGATAAGCAGTTGATATTCTGTTTGATCTTTTCCTGGGTTCGGGTAAACATCAATCATATCCTTATTTTGAACGAATTTCTGCAACCGGTTCAGAACCACCTGGCCGGAATGTAAATTTTGGATTGCCAGAACTGACTTCTGATCTGAAGTAGTAGTTATATTGATCTTTACTTCTTTATAATAGGATAGCTCTCCGGTAACCGGATTGAACCTGACCGGCGTAAATGTGGACATGGCTATGGCAAATCCGTTTAAATATTGGGTTGTCAGCTCTCCGGTTTGTTTTGCAGGATATTTGAAATTTGATTGATAGACCTCGTTGTTGATATGAAATTCGCCCGAATTGCCTTCCGATAGCGGCCTTGAGGGTTGCTGTGGAAAAATCATGTAGGTTCCCTGTATGGTAACCTCACCTTCGCCAATAAATTCAATGGATGTAGCCGCCTCCCCGGGAGGAATGAGCAATTTTACAGCAAAATAGGGCAATGTCGGTTCACCCGTTATCCCTGTCAGATACGACCCTTCGAAACTGATCCGTTGAAAATCACCGGTTGTGAAAATTTCCGGCTCATCAATGGTCCATGAATAGGAAATATTTTCTGCCTGCAAATACAAGGTAAATGCGGCTAAAACGCAAAGGAAATAAAATTTTTTCATGATCGGAAAATTGATAAGTTCTCTGTTTTTTAAATGCGAATAATCTTTTTTGGATGATAATAATCTTATTCCGGAATAAACGTATGTTTATCCATATTCATGAACCAAAAATCATCTTTATCCAGGTTATTTATTTCGCCATCCAAATTGATGTCAAATGTTGAATGCCCGTGAGTTCCGGCAGAAGATTCCCAGCTATCCGACTTGTCGGTTTCATTGATATCTCCATCGCCATTTGCATCACCTCCGATAAGGCCCCATATGCCTGTTGCCAATTGAGTCTGTGCATCGGTCCCTCCCAGGGCCTGCCCTGAACCGGTCGAGAAATCATAACTGAAAAATCCTCCGGACTCCACAACCGGGGCCGAAGAAATCAAACCCAAATGGTTCATGTGATATAGAACCACAAACAAGTTATTTGTTATGCTCACATCAAACCGGATCACCGGATTGCCCTCCGTATTGACCAGTGTGCCGTCTTTCAGGATGAAGCCAGCCTGCCTTGCAATTGCAGTGGCGGCTGTGGCTGTTGAAACATCTCCGCCCGTTTCACGCAATTCAATCAACATCCAATCGACAACATCGGCCGACGGAATGGAAACAACGCTTTCATCCCCTCCGTAATTCCAGGGTGAAGTATTGAAAGGTTGCGTAAGTGGGATCAGACCGGAATTGTTTAATGCGGTATTCATATCCGACCCATTGAAAGGCCCTTCCAGCATAGCACTCAGGTTGAGATTAATACCGGAGACAACATTCAGCGTACATAAAATATCTACAACAGGTTCATCAGGGTCATTGCTGCTGATGGAAATATTGGCGTAATAAATCCCTTCATCCAGACCGCTTGCATCGAATCCGACAGTGATGTTCTCATCATCACCCGAAGACACAGAACCCGAATAAGTGTTGGAACCATTTAATGTCAGCCAAGTGTAAGGGGGAGAATAGGTGTAATCGATGACCAAATAAGGTTTATTGGCTTCATTCCAACCGTCAAAATTAATATAGTAGGAACTGCTGTTATCCCTGTCAAGAATACCTATGGCGAACCAATTCTGTGCAAGTGCAGCTTCCAGGTTAGCATTGACGTTTCCTCCCAAAGTATGGGTTTTCCAGCCGGTGCTGTAGGAGCTGTTTTCGTTGTTGTAAAGATAGTATCCGGAGGAAGCTTCTGCATAAATATCGGAATAAAGCGTAGATGCCGGAGTTGTAAAAGGATCATTTGAAACGGGTGTTATGCTCCAATAAGGATAATAAGTAGAATTAACATACCCGTGAAATTCGACCGAATTGATGGTGGCTCCGTCAGGTATGCTGCTCACATCGAATTTCATCCATCCGCATTCCGAAGGGGGGTAACCTCTTACCAGGCTGGTTTGGGTTTTAGATGAAGAGGTGGTAGTGCCCGTATTGTAATTTGCCGCGATGGGATAAACCGTGGCGGATGATTTGGTTCCGGCAAGATAAACAACGGCAGCATTGAAGTTCAAATCTTCTTCACCAATGTTGGAAATAGTGAGTTGCTTGTTAGTTGTTGAACCAATCGTTAACGATTCTGTGAAACTTGCAGGATTAAGGACGATATCAGCCGGATCGGGAGGAGGAATGATGGGCGGGAAAATAATGTAGTCAACCCATGCACAGTCGCTGCCACCTATTGTATTGGCATCCTTGATATAAACCCATTTGAAGATATGCTCTCCGGAAGAAACAGGGTAACTAACTTCTGCCCAGTCGAGCTCACCGCTCCAACTATCCTTAAGTAAATCGTCAATGTAAAATTTAAGGAAGTCATAAGTGGCTTCTGAAGAAACTTTCCTAAAGAAAGAAACATCTCCACCTGATCCTAAATAGTGGGTTATACTCATTTCTGATGACTGGTTATCTCCAATGGCTCCCGATCTTGAACAATAGGCGCCATCATAGGGGCTCTCGGTAGTAATAAACCAGGGGGCACTTCCACCAAAGGTCCATTGAGGTTCAAATATTCCGGATTCAAAACTCCAGGCGATACTTTCCTGTAGCTGAAAATTAAAAACCGTATTGGCTGTTGATACACTGATAGGGTCAACAATGGTTGCATAATTCAAGGCATACACCCTGAAATCATAAGTGCCTTCCATGATATTTGCAATGATGTACTCTCCGTCCTGATTCGTGTAAACCGGAGAAATCGGCGTATTGAGCACTTCAATGGTCGCATTTTCAATGGGTAAGCCGGTGGACTGATCGGTGACCGTTCCGATAACGGTAACTGTTTGAGCCGGAACCAGGTTCACATTCAGTATTGTTTGCCCGGTACTGTTGATGTTTACATTATTAAATGTCTGCGGAATGTAACCATATGCCGAAAAAGTGACTGAATAATTCCCGTCGGTCAGCAACCTGTAATACCTTCCGAAGTTGGCATTGCTTTCATAAGGCTCGCGGTATACGCCGGTATTGTCAATGCCTTCGATATATACTTCTGCTACGACGGGTTGTAATGTGTTGGCATCTTTTACAAGGCCGGTAAGCATGGATTGGTCGACCCTGTCAAGTAAGATTTTGGCAGCCTGAAGGTTGTCAGAACAGATACCGGGAACCTGACTGCTCGGCGGAATAAATTGTGTTGCGAGTTCAATGGTGTAGCAAAAGATTCCATTTTCGCCGTAGGCATAATCGTCGGTAACACCGGCAGCAGCATACAATTGCCATGATTGCTGCGGAGTATAGTGTCCTCCGCCGGCGGCCGGAATGGTCAGCGCCATATCCACTGCCAGTTCCGACAGGGCGGCATTATCGGGAGCGGTTGTTCCTGTTGCATAACCATAAGGATATAGAACCAGTTCGCTGTAACTGTGGTAGGTGATCCCGGCTACAAAGTGGTGTTGGTCCATCAGGTTTTTGACTGCCTGAGTTTCCGGTTCTGAGAAAGCACTGGGGCCGCGATATGTCTCACTGCTCATGCTGCCGGAAGAACCGGATCCACCCCATTCCCAGCCGTAGTTCCTGTTGGGATCAACGCCATCTGTTGTACCGGATGTGATTTGATTGTTACCGTCATTGTCACGGATGTTCTTTCTCCACCAGGTATCGTTGCCATCCCATACGATTTTATGCCCGTCGGGATTGACTATCGGTACGAACCAGATTTGTTTGTTGTTCACACTGTAGGTGATATCCGGATCGGTCCCGTAATTATCGATGATATGATTTAAAATATACATGGCTACTTCCACGCTGATGGGCTCGCGGGCATGGTGCGCGCCAAAGTAGAAAATACAAGGTTCGTCCTCTTCTGTTTCAACGTTGTCAGAAACTTTCAGGGCCCATACATCGTGCTTGTAATTGTTGTAGGCCGTTCCGCTATAGTTTTTCCCCCAGCTGTTGCCGATGTCGTAAAGTTTGCAAATGGCCGGGTTGTTTGATTGGATATTTTGCAGTTCGGTCACCAGGTCGCTGTAGCTTCGGTAGCCTGTTAAATCGGTTCCTGCCGCCAGGTTTTCCTTTAACTGTTCTTCGGTTTGAGTAATGGAAAAGATATACCCTTTATTTTTCAGGTTTTCCAATTCCTTGATTTCTACCAGCACATCGATATAAATATCGGGCTTATGGGCCGTGATTTCGTATCCGGCGGATTGCAATTCTTTGTAAGTTGTATTTTCAGGTTTTTCGATTCTGACGACAACCCTGTCCTGTCCATTGGCAATTGTAATAACAAAAACAATGAAAATAATAAAAATCGACCTTTTCATGAGGAGAGCAAATTAATTTAGTTTGGGCAAATTTAAACAATACATTCGGAAAAGCAAATTTAAAACGCAAGATGATTTTATTCGCGGGCAAATTGGCTGCTTATCGGCGGAGTCGCAGACTCCGCCGAACCTAAGGTCAATATATAATATGGAGGTTGTTGATTTGTAAAAGGACGGCCAATTAGCCGTCCTTTTACAAATCTTTATTTTAAGAGGAATTTTTTTGCTTCTTTGTTGCCAATGATGTCGGCGTACATGGCAGGTGAAAGGTCGTTCTTCCCTTTCAGTTTGAGCGGTCCCCAACCGGTTTGCATCACCAGGTCACCCTCATAGGCTTTATATGAAAAATCAGGGTTGAAGCTCCAATCCATTTTATCACTTATTTTTTTGATCAGATCCATATCCCCCTTATCGATAGCCCAGTAGATGGGGGTTTTGTTCTTGGTTGAAATGGTTGCCTTATTTTCGCTATCGGCAATATCAAGCAGTGCAAATCCTGAGCTTCCGATTTTAATGTCGGCACCCTGATCAAGCAAAAAATTGGCCAATTCAAAGTTGTTGATCATAATGGCAATTATCAAAGGGGTGTATCCTTCACCTCCCCAGGTTCCGTTGTAGAAGGATAAAGTATTGGTTTTTGCGCCGGTATTGATATCAGCACCTTTATCGATCATTCTGCTCATCATATCTACATCACCAAACTCTGCTGCAAGGCAAATGGGGAAATATTCGATCGAACCTTTCTCCATTTTCTGGATGGCGGCTAATTTAGGATCGGCACCATTTTCGATCAGACTATTTACCACATCCATTTTGCCGGGCTTGCCCTCGGGGGTGGCATTGCAGCCTTTCAATGCGACTACCAGCGGAGTCAGTCCAAGTGAATTGGGCTTATTCAGGTCAGACCCGGCATTAACCAACAGGTCAAGCATTGCGGTCGCCGTTCCTATTCTATTGTCCGGAAGGTCTTTATACCAGTCGGGGACTTTGATTCCAAACGCTTCAATGTTGGGTGCTCCTTGTGTACAGGCATTTTTTCGCTCCTCTTTCGACATGGAATAGGCTACAAATACATCGATTGCAAGATCTCCGCTTTTCAGGTTTAGGCTGGCTCCTTTTTCAATAACCATCCTCAGGCAAGGAACCGCATTGGTTCCCATGACAATAACCTGCATCAATTCAACTTCACTCGGTTTCAATGAGGCCATAGCACCTTCCCATGCTTTAATCAAGGCTTTATTCGCATCTTTCCCTTTGGCTTTTTCATTTGCGATGAGAGTTTTAAAAGTAACAGAAGGATCGGAAAGTCCCGTTTTATTGGGATCGGCACCTGCATTTAGCAATTTTTCGACAACATCGACAGAATATACACTGCAAGCCGATATCAGAGCAGGATAATTGCCCTTGTTGGGATCGGCACCCTTATCGAGAAGAAGTTGGGTGATTTCGGGCCAGAAATAGGCACTCGCAATTGGTGTATTTCCATTTTCGTCCATAAAATTGACATCCGCCCCTCCATCAATGGCTTTGGTAGCTGCTGTTAAATCGCCCATTTTACAGGCGCTTATCAAATCTTCATTCGATCCTGCAAAAATTACCTGGAACCACAGGATTAATATTGCAGACAGGATTAAATTGATACATCTTGTTTTTTTCATACAAACATTTTTAAAGATTAGTAAAAAATAATTTTATTCCTATTAATGGGCATTTTTAATTTTATAGTTAATTTATCATATCCCTTCCAGCAATGCATTAATATATTATGGGATAGGAGCGAAGGCCTAACTAAATTACTAAATCTTCCAGATCGATAAATTTATTTCTGAACCTCTTTTTCCTTGTTGTTTCAGCTTTACTCTGGAATTCAGTTCAGATTAATTAATGATCTTTTCAACGATCAACAGATAGTCAACTTTAGCAGTGCCACCAATAATCATAAATGCAGGCCTAACATCGGGAATTACTGAAACGACCTCACCATTAATGGTATTTAAAAATTGTTCAAGCTTTTCCTGCATATTGCTGCTTTTGACATCGATGCGATGTACGCGGTATTTCATGAAAATAGGTTTTAAGTTATTAAAAAATAAGGCTGCCCGAAGCAGGGCAGCCTTTTGCAATGTTCTTAACTGAATTATTCAGGAGAAGATGAGAACTCGCCCAGGTTCAGTGCATGTATATTAGATTACATTCCGCTTCCTGTGGCATCGCCAGACATAATGCCACCAAAATTTTTAGTTACATTACCCCCTGAAACATTAACACTGTGTTCCTCAAATCTCCATTCTGGGACATCAGGATAACCAAACAATGAACCCAAAAGATTGCTAACCATAAGATTATAATCGGACAAGCCAATAATACCATCTCCTGAAACCTCAGCAGCCAGGTAATATAGTCCAACGAGAGGAGTTCCCAACATATGACTTACTACTACGTTTAAATCACTCAGTTCTGTAACATATGTATAGGGCAATGAACAGGTCGAAACCAGTGTATAATTGCCATCCACAACGCCAGTAAACTCATAATAACCAGCAGCATTAGTCATTGCTTGATCCACCAATACAGCACCATTCATTAAATTTACGGTTACATTACTTAAAGGTGTAACACCATATGCATATGTAACATTTCCATTCACTGTGTATCCATCGTTCAACCAGTTCACATTATTGTTTGGGTCATAATCGTAAGCTTCTCCGGCAAATGCACCGGTGGCATTATAGAAGTTAGCTTGTCCATCAGAATTGTTTTTCCAAACATTATATTGGGTAGTTCCTGAAGTGTTTTCAAAGTAAGCATTGTTGCAAGTAAAGATTTCGGAATTACTTAATGCCAACAATGCAGAAGGGGACGGAGCTCCGTTTCTGAAGATACAATTGTTAAAGGTGTATGAAGAATGAATATCCGAACCGGACTGGGCAAATAATCCGTTTCCGTTCATAAATTCAAAA
>JAFGBL010000152.1 GCA_016933115.1 Bacteroidales bacterium
TCCTTCCGGAAATGCTGCGAAGTTTCAAACCGGGCAATGGCATGGTTATCGGCCACTAACTTTTCATGGCAGCGGATGCAATTTTGCTGAACCGCCTCTTTCCCTTCTTCCTTAATAAAAATCACCTGTGGTTCTGCCCTTGCTGTAAAAATGGTGGCATGTCGCAGGCCATCCTTTGCTTTGAAATAATATTTATTGAACACATTGTTGTGAGGCACATGGCAATCATTGCAATGGGCCACTTCGCGGTGTGAGCTGTGCATCCAGGTAGCAAACTGCGGATTCATCACATGGCAATTGATACAGGTTTCGGGCTTATCAGACAAATAGGAAACCGCATTGGAAATCCTGAATATATACAAACCCAGTCCAACCATGATTCCCATGAGTATAATAACCGGCGTTTGCCAGTCGGGCGGGGGAACAAGTCTGGAAATTATTTTTCGCATAGTCCCTATTTTTCAAATTTTAAGAATGTGGGCTTCAGGTCAATCATCACCCATGCCCAGTTATTGGTATTGTCTTTATTGCCTCCTTTAAGGAGTTCCATCGACCCGGTGGCAAACATCTGTGAATAGCCGGCTTTGATGGTTGCCGACGGTGAAATCGCATATCCAAGCACCAGGTCCACTTCCGTTCCTAAGTTTTTATCAAAATCCTGCTTTGTGCCGTCATCACCCATTCCATACAGGTCGTCCTCACTCTGGAAGAAATGAGGGATAAGCGATGCCGAGAATTTTTCTTTTTTCCAGTTAAGCTCCGCATAAATATCCACCAACCCCACCGATTGCATATGGCTACCCACATAAAAATAATCCATCCAGCCATTGAATTTATGGTTGGTCCCGTAGAGTGGTTTGAAGGCTTCATCTTTCTCTGACGGATCTTTCATACTGTTTCCCGAGAGGTATTCAAAGCCTGCACCAGCTGAAAAACCGTCCGATATTTTATAGGCCACATCGGCGGCAAAATAAAGACCCGACAGATCACGCGTTGATTCCATGGTGCCGTCGCCGGTGGTATCGGCAGATACATTCCCGGATTGCAAATAAAAAGCGCCGTTGGCCGAAAGCTTGTTCCTGCTGTAACTCAAACGCGCTCCAAAGGTTTGGCTGTAGGTGATCTTCTCAAGCGGCTTGCCGCTATCGGTGGTATCGGCCATATCCTGCCAGGGCAATCCGTTGTTCAGAAATAAAACCGAAAAACCGAGGTTGCCAAATTGGCGGCTCCAGTGGAAGTATTGGAAAGTTCTGTATTCGTTCGTTTTATAATATTCCTTAAAATTGCTTTCATTCCTGGCATTGTAGGCAAACCCAAGATCGAACTGACAGGCGTCCTTCGGTTTAACCGTTATAATGGCAGCATCATGGCTCCTGCCCTGCTGCGCCCAGTCGACGTTGCCAAAAATGCGGTGATCATCGTAAACGATCTCCTGGCGGCCTGCTTTCAACGATACTTTTTTACCAAAAAAAATCTCCCCCCAGGCTTCATGCAGTGCGGTACCGTTTACATCGGACGAACTCAGTGTGCCGGTTTCACCCCAAACACCTATGTTTTGAAGACTCAGTCCGATCCTGAACCAATCATCGCTGTATCTTAAATTAAGCCTGGTGCGTTGCGAAACAAAGTTGGCCGCCTTTTCACCATCAGGCATCAGGGTTTTATACCCATGTCTGAACTCATACCGCGGCCTGAACTGACCTGAAATCTCGGCCACCTGGCTGAAAGCTGGCATATCACAGGCTATCAGCACTAGCAGATGCAATAAATTGAATCCTGGTTTTTTCATATATAAAATATTAAGTAATCAATTACCACTTTTCAAAAATATAAATGATAGATCATATTACTTCAACCGGATGGATAAAAAATGTATGAAAACGGCTAATTTAATTTTATTCTAAATTGGCAGCACCAACCTAACAGGTTTGCCGGTTAATTTTACTCATCCGATGAGTACTTAAGATCCCATCATCATATCTTAATCATCCGGTGACCTGGAATCATCGGATGAGTAGTTAGTTAGGGCCCTTATTCATCCGATGACTGAGAGTCATCGGATGAGTAGTCAGGTACCCTCATCGGAAAATTGACCACCTATTTTAAAATATTTTGTATTTTAGTTACATTAATTTCCAAAACTTTTTATCATGTCAGGAATACTAAAAGTTGATCGGCAATGCCACATGAGCCGCACACGCACCACCGGAAACAAAAGACCTTTTACAACCTTCTCTTACCCGATTAACATCCGGTACATAAGCAAAAACTCCTTTTGGATGACAGTCCCTTTTGCTTTGCTTGCATTAGTTTGGATTTTGCAACCCACCATCCGGTATATGCAGAACAATCCTGTTCAACCCAAACCGGAAAACCTTGGAATGCTAATGGCGGCCATGCTGGATCAGAACCAGCAAAACATGAAACCCATTTACAAAACAACTGACGGACTAATAAACCTGACAGGAACAGCAAAAGACGGCAATGGAACACCCCTAGATGGACAAGTAGCCAGACTATACGATGGAGAAACAGAAATAGCATCAGACATCATCGAGAATGGAACATACCTGATGGAAAACATATTACTGACAGGAACAACATTGAATACGGATAATGAATTCTGGGTCAAACAAAACGCACCAAACCCATTTGGAGCAAGCACAGACATCAACTTCTCATTAGACAAAAATGAAAGAGTACAAATAAACCTATACGACCTGCAGGGAAAACATATCAAGACAGCCTACAACCAAGTAATGGGAGCAGGAGAACACACAGCAAAAATTGACGGACTAAACCTATCAAACGGAATATACTTATACACACTAAGAGCAGGAGATAAATTAGTCTCAAACAAGATGCTACACCTAACAGGCGGACCAGAAAGCACAGGAGCAAAATCTGGAATGCAACTAAAAAGCACAGAAGAAAAAACAGAGTTCACACTAAAAATAACAGGAGATGAATTCATCACAAAAGACACACTACTACAATTATACGGCACAGGAACAATAACAGTTCCTGAGTTGACAGTAATAGAAAAACCATTAATCACAGGATTTGTATACGACCTAGATACCAAATGGGACGAAGACGGAAACAGACTAGTTCCACAAGGAATCGAAGGGATGATAGCATTCCTAGGAAGCAACCCAGACATACAAACAACAACCGATGAAGAAGGAAGATTCTACCTAAGACTACAAGAATTAGGAACAGACAGCATATTTGTAGTGGGCGCAAACGAAGCCGACACAACATATTACTTCTGGAAGAAACCAGCATTTAACATAACCCCAGATACAAATTATATCTCAGCATTCAACGACACAACAGGAATACCATTGTTTACAAGAATGTGGGATGCAAGCGAAGGACAAGACATGCTAGAACACTTAGTGTTTGTAGCGAAAGTCGAAGAAAAATTTATTGGATATGGAACTTGGGAAAATACGACAACAAGATATAGAGATGAAGATTTAGAAGATCCTGTGTGGGGAAAAGGCATAAGAGTCTTCATGAACAGAGACATCGCACCAACTGAATGGTACGCTGACAGTGCATGGTCAGGTCTTAAAGCAGCCGAAGAAGGAAGATTCAAATTCGTTGAAGTAGACAATGCAAATGATGCATTGCTCGTTATGAGATATGATCACAATGTTCCAGGACAAGGAGTGAATGCAGAAGCAGTATATGATACAATTGGTACTGGAGGAACATATTTAACTTATTATGAGATTAGAATCAGAGGACCTCCAGGCGGACCAGTTTTACCTGAGATTGCACCTTCATACATAGTTGCTCATGAAGCAATGCATATAGCTTATGGAACAGGAGGAAACCACAGCCCATTTATTGAAGATAATTTCTATTTAGATGCATTAACAAGGGCAGTGCAGGGCCAACCACTTGATGGAACCGAACGTGAGAGAAGGACTGTTCAGGTCTATTGGGATCTTGAAAGAAACCCTAAGTTCTTGCATTATTTTAGAGATAACCCACTGATGACATATTCATCCGATGACTTGAAAGCTTATTCATCCGATGACTTGAAGTCATCGGATGAGTAGTTAGGTGCCTTATTCATCGGATGACTGAGAGTCATCGGATAAATATTAAAAAAAAACAAAACCAATAAATGAATTTTAAAGAAGGCTATATCTACCATATTTACAATAGGGGTAACAATAAGAACCGCATCTTTTTTACCGAAGATAATTATTTGTTCTTCCTGAGAAAGGTGCGAAAAGAACTTGCTGATTACGTCATCTTCCTTGCCTATTGTTTAATGCCCAATCATTTTCATTTTCTGGTCCGGGTTAAGGTTAAATTATCCGATGAATTGAAAACTCACTCATCAGATGACTTGAAGTCATCTGATGAGTATATAGGAACCGGTCATCGAGTTTATTCATCCGATGACTTCAAGTCATCGGATGAATATAGAAAGTCAGATGAATATAGTAAACTCATCAGCAAAAAAATTGCCATCCTCCTCAGGTCATATACCAGGGCCATAAATATTCAGCAAAACACGACAGGTTCTCTTTTTCAGCAAAAAACCAGGTCTAAATGTTTAAACGAACTGGATAGGAATCAAACCGATTATCTAAAAACCTGCTTTTTTTATATTCATCAAAATCCCTTAAAAGCCGGCCTGGTCGATCAACTCGAAGATTGGGCTTATTCATCATTTCCTGATTATGCCGGCCTGCGAAAAGGAACCTTATGTGAAAAAAGTCTGGCGTACGAAATGATAAATATCAATATGGAAAGCTTTATTGAGCAGTCGTATGCAGCTATTGAGGAGAAATTTTTGAAAAGAATTTGGGTCTGATATAACTTAATTTACTTATTCATCCGATGATGCGCTTAAACTTATTCATCCGGTGACTTGAAGTCATCGGATGAGTAGTTAGATACCTAATTCTTCGGATGACTTCAAGTCATCCGAAGAATACTTAAGATCCCATCATCATATCTTATTCATCCGATGACTGAGAGTCATCGGATGAGTAGTTAGATACCTTATTCATCGGATGAGTGTTAAAGCGCTTCCACCAAATCCAGATACCGGTGATCAGGATCAGGATCATCGTCAGGCCAAATAGCGGGATAAACAGGATATACAGATCACTGAACATAAACTGATAGTATCGGGCCGTGTGAAATTCAAGGGCCAGGTTCCAGAGCGACATGGGGCTTTTTTGAATGATCTCTACGGGCATCGGCGGAAAAGGTCTCCCCTTGAGAGTTTCTGCGCCACGGTTATAATCGAAATGCCAGATACCGCCCCCATCGCCAAGGATCAGCCCGGCCGTCATGTGTTCACCTAGCGGGGAACCGGCCTGTGGTGCTGATGCTGCCTTGCCGGGGTTAAGGAAATCCATCAGGATGTTCCGGTCAGGGTTCCACAAATACAAACCATTAAAGGAACCAACGAGGTAACCCATTTTGCCCACCTGATCAAATACATTGATGCCCATCACACTCAGGGGCGGTTGCACCGCAAAGTATCGGAGCTCCGATGCAAAACGGTCATCGGAAAAATAGATCCCCTGGTTGGTTCCAATTACGAACCGCCGGTTTATGTCGTCATACATGATCCGCCTGAGTTTGTCGTACCAGGGATTGGAGGTATCAAGCAACGTGAATGGAATTTTCCCGACTGAAGCATTCGCAATTGTGATGAGCAGGGGTGGCCTGAGAAACATGCCGGTGATGGTAGTGATCAATAAAAATGCGACCACCCAGATGCCGGTCTTGTTATGCCATTTCAATGAAAACCGGTTGATCAGTTTGATGGTTTGAATAGCCTTCTCTTTGCGTTTCTGCTGTTTGATCCATTTTGGAAAAAGCCAGTAGATGAGCCCGGTAATGGTTAAAAAGATGAATGTCAACCCGATGAAATCCACCACCAGTTTGCCTAAAAACCCGCCGATCTCACCACTGTGGATCACCCACAGCGTTTTGAAAAGACCTTCTTTATTGTCATAATTGACTGGCGGTGGAAGGATGATTTTTTGAAAATCAAAATTATCCGGTTCATCGGGTGATACAAATAAAAATGACCTCGTCAGCACATACAGACTGTCGTTCCTGTCTAACATATCCAACACCTGTTCCTTCCCAAAAGGGGCGTCAACAAAGTGCCATTGCTGATTCCTGCCGTCAAACCGGTACATTCCAAATAACGTTCCCGCATACAGATTACCTCGCCTTGATTTCTGAATTTTATAAATTTTGCGGTTATCGATACCGTTTGGGAAACCGGCATTAAAATCAGTGAAGCCGGTTAAAAGGCTGTCGGTGAGCCAAACACCAATGTTTCCATACACCAGGATGCTATCCGGACTGATCCTGCACGCCGATTTCACCGCCGCATTGTTCCAGTTTGTATACTGATAATCCTCCAGCAGCAGTTTCCTCGACACATCCACACCCGAAAAGAGCTCACGATGATTCATCACGATCCCCGACAGGGCAAAGACAAGTATAAAAATGCTGAGTACGATGGAGGGCCATTTGTGATATTTTCGTAACCTCCTGATGAATTTCTTTCTGCTCATTTCTTTCTCTATACTAAATAATTCGAATCGTCATTGCGAGCGCAGCGAAGCAATCTGCCTGCTATTGTCGATCCGTGAACAGAATTGTTTACCCGCTTTAAGACGGCTCGCAATGATGTGGTTATTTTTTCCAGAAGTAATTCCTGAACAACCCATCGTTTTCCTGTTTCGTCCAGGCTTTAAATCCCTGTTCTTTTACTTTGTCGATGAGGGGTGCTGGTAGAAATGGCGTGATCAGTTCATAGATACCCCCTTCCCACCGGTGCAGGTCGCCCATGACATCGCCCAGCGGATGGCCACCCTTTGCAATGGTTTCGCGCGCATCGAAAGATTTTGTGATTTTCTTCTCCGAAAACCACGCAGGAGTTCCTCCTCTATATTCTCCACCAGCCTCCACATTTTCCAGTGCTTCCTGCCCAACGATCCCGCGGAGTTTGTTCACGATCACATCCACCGGTACACTCCCGACCGATGCAGCCTGCTGCAGGGAGGTCGCCCTTGCGATGGTCCTTCGCAATACCGGGTTTTTCAGTTTTTTAAATGCCGGGGCAATGTCGATCAAAGCCTCTTCTAACTCGGGATAAGCATCCAATAATTCGGCTACTTTGGTTTTTGGGGTTATGATGAGGTTGTTCATTTTGTTTAAGGTTAAAGGTTTCAAATTTCAAGTTTCAGGTTTCATACTGCCAAATGCTAACTGCAAACTGCAAACTGCAAACTGCAAACTGCAAACTGCCTACTGCCTACTGCATACTGCCTACTGCAAACTGCCTACTGCAAACTGCCTACTGCAAACTGCCTGCAGTCTACTGTTATCTGCCTACTCCCCACTCTTCTCCCCATACGACAAAATCCGTTGCTCCCCTTCCAGTGCCCGTTTATTCGTCAGGTTTTGTGAGACTTCGAGGGTGCCGAGATATTCGCCTTTCTCGTTGCGCATAGCGAAATATTCAATGTGGATGAACTGCCCTTTCATCTGTATCCAAAAGGGTGCGGAATCGTGCCGGCCGCTTTTGAAGTCATCTACGATCTGATCCACAATATGAACACTCGACGGCGGGTGGCACATGCGCACATCCCGGTTAAGGATGGCCCGGTTGCGCTGGAAGATCCGCTCAGCCCCCTGTGAAAAATATTTCACTTTGTCGTTTTTATCCACGAATGTGATGTCAACCGGAAGGGTGTTCAACAGGGCCAGCAGCTCTTCATTGGTAAAACTGCCGCTGGGTAATTGGATTTGCGGACCCTCAACTTTTACCTGACTTAAAAGATCGACTCCTTCGGGCTTCCACTCTTCCTTTGGATCATAAAGACAATATCCGATCTCATTGGTTTGTTTAGCAACTTCAAACCAGTCGGCATCGGTCAGTTTGTCCATCGACATGGGAAACAGAATTTCCTCTTCTTTCATGATCATATCCTCTACCCCGCTGGTTGCCGGCCTGAGGATCATGTCACGAATGGCAACGGCCTCTTCCGGATCTATCTTTTCGACCGCTGACAAAGCCTCAATAGCCCCCTTGAGCATCTCCCGCACTTCGTCGTGCTTGCCCCACATTACCTTAGGTGGGCCTGTGATCCCAATCTTTTCGAGGTATGGGAAGAGCAGGTTTTCCTTTCGCTGATAGTGTTTATCTACATCCATCAGCAGGTTGAATTGCTGGCGCAGATCGAGCAACAACCCGGCCGTTTGTTCGCTGTTTTTTACTTCATCAAGCTGCTGGTAGATCGTTTCACACCGGCGGGTCACTTGCTGCAACTCCCTGTTTTCATGCTTGAAAACATCTATCGGGTGACCAGGTGGAATTTCCTGAGCGCCTGTTTGATCAATGTGGCCTTCCAGGGCTTCAGTGTGAAGATCGCAAAACTGCAGCACTTCCTCATCGGTCAATACGCCGTCGCTGATCAGTTCCTGCTCCACTTCTACCACTTCGCCGTAAGGTATTTTCGACATCAACCGGATCAACTGTTCGCGCACCATATCAGGCGCTTCGCCTTCATGGATCTGCAGGATCATGTGTTTTAGCAGCTCCTTGCGTTTTTCTGAATTGTTTATTAATTCGCTCATTGATTATGTTGTTTTGATATTTTAAATTTTTTTGATTTTAAGCTTGTAACCAATCTGCTTTTATATGAAAGTTTCATCTCACTAAGGTTTAAAATATCTCCATCTCTCGCTAAGGCGCCAAGCCGCAAAGTATCTATTAAAATGTTTCAGCATTCTGATTCGTTACCGAAGCTTTAATTCTAATTCTTATCCTGAAGGTTTTGTCCCGGCAACGGATTTAGCGGAGCTGTCAGTCTTCGACCATGTATCCACCCAATGCCTGATTGCAAGCCACGGTCTGTGCAGCATCATCCTCGGACCTGCATACCGCATCACTACTTTGATTTCTTGTCTTCGATCGGGTTTGTAACAGTGAACCGGACATTTGGAACAAACCGTCTTTTCTTCACCAAATCTGCAGCGGTCGAGGCGGGCATTGCTGTACGCAACCAATGCGTTGCAATCCCCACACAATCCATTCACCGGATGATGATGCGCTTTGCAATACAGGGCGATCATACTGTTCACCGTTTTTTTCTCCCGTTCGATTCGTGTCATATTCACTTATCCTTTAAAAAATATGTTCAGAAACTGAAATAAGATTTTCCGGTTGGATTCATGATATTTATTCATGTGAAGCATTTGGCCGGGCTTTTGCGTAAATGGAAGATCTTCTTTGAACAAGGTTTCGTTGTGTTCAACCAACGCCATCACACCTTCCGACTTTATCTCCATATGAAACTGGAAGGCCGCCACATTTTCCGAAATGAAAGCCTGGTTTTCTGTCGCTTTTGATGAGATAAAACCCTTGATCCCATCAGGTAAATTGAAAGTATCACCGTGCCAGTGTAAGGTTTTAAATCTTTCCGGAAAAATACCCTTAAACTTATCGGGCAGATTTTCTTCCCTTATTTCTACTTCAAACCAGCCCACCTCGGTATACTCATTTTTAAAAACCTTTGCACCAAGTGCATCGGCAATGAATTGAGAACCAAGACAAATCCCCAGCACCTTCGTTCCTTTTCGGATCGTTTGCCTGATAAAATCCCTTTCTGCGGGCAGCCAGGAATATTCATCATCATCAAATACATTCATGGGACCACCCATGACAATGAGATTCTCTGTATCCTTCACATCCGGTAACCGGGGTTGATCGTAAAAATTGACCTCCTCCATTGAATATCCGTTTTCATGGATCCAGTCAAGGATATAACCGGGCGATTCATACGGAACGTGCTGAAAAATGGTGAAATCCATTGCTATTCACTTTTGATCATGGTGAGCAACATTTTAAATTTTTCAACGGCAAAAACGGCATGCGGCACATTGGCTGGCATGATGATCGATTCATCTTCAAGCAAATGATAGGATTTCCCGGCAATGATGATCTCGCCCTCTCCGTCAAGCACCTGTATCAGTGCATCAAAAGGAGCTGAATGTTCGCTCAGTTGCTGACCTTTGTCGAAGGCAAACAGCGAGACGTTTCCTTTTTCTTTCTGCAAGACCCGTTTGCTTACAATTCCTTCAGCCGAATAGTCCACTTTTTCTTTAAACTTCATGATGGTCGAATGACCGAATTCTTTTGATTCCATAATGTCTATTTTAAATTTTAAAATTTCATACTTTGAACCTTGAGATTCAAACTGATCAAAGCCATTGCTCATTCAGTACATCCCCTCCAATCCCTATGACGATCTCCTTCAGCGGCAACTTCCGATCGGCTTGCTGCAAAGCGATTTGAGCCATCTGAACCAATCCTCCACAACAAGGAACCTGCATCCGTAAAATGGTCATTGTCTTGATTTTTGCATCGCTGATCATTGATGTAAGTTTGTCCACATAACTCTCCTGGTTTGAATCCAATTTTGGACAGGCGATGGCGATCGTATTTCCTTTCAGGTATTTTCGGTGAAAATCGCCCATGGCATAGGCTACGCAATCGGCTGTTAATACCACATCGGCGTTTCTGAAATAATGGGCCTGTGGATTCAACAAGTGCAATTGCACAGGCCATTGTCTAAGCTCCGATTTCTCTTCAGCAGATTGTGCATTTCCGGCAGCCTCCACCTGGTCCATATCAATTTTGAACTCCCGGGACTGCGAACCGGGACAGCCTGCAAAAGTGGCATGATCCGGGTGGCCAAACAAATCGTTAACCATTTCTTCAATATTCTTGGTTTCTGCTTTAAATTCCGACAAATCCATCGGGTGATTTATTTTTTCAAGATACTGCATGGCCTCCTTTAAGAATCCTGTTTCACCGTGATCTTTCAAGTGGCTCAGATGGGCACGGATGGTATTTTCACTTTTAGGCACCATCAGCGCCATCACCCTGATCTCGTCATAGGGTTCTGCTTCGCGCTCTTCGATGGTTAACGCTCCTTCAGGGCAATGGCCAATGCAGGCACCCAGGCCATCGCAAAAAAGATCACTGATGAGGCGGGCTTTATTATCAATGATCTGCAATGCTCCTTCATGGCACTCAGGTAAGCACAATCCGCAACCGTTGCATTTTTCCTCATCAATGACTATGATTTCACGTTTCATAATTAAATAGCTTTGTTCAGTTTAAAATCAATCAGGGTTTTGTCTTGCAGATAGCGTTTAAAATCTCCTGAAAATTTGTGGGGATAATTCCCGAAAATACAGGATTCAAAATAGCACTCATGACACGTTATGGCACATTCGAACTGCACGAGTTCGCCTTCGATCAATTGGTATATTTCCAGCAGGGTAATTGAAGCCGGGTCTTTTTTCAGTGTAAAACCACCGTTGGGTCCGCGCAATGAATCAAGGTAATTATGTTTTACCAATATATGAAGCACTTTGGCCAGGTGGTTCTTCGAAAATCGGGTTACATCCGCGATTTTGCCGGCATTCAGGCTCCGCTTCGTATTGGCGATAAGGGCCAGGCTGTGGATTGCAATGGTACTCGCTTCAGATATGTGGACGAATGTGCTCAAATTGTTATTAATCCATTTAAGTATTTGAATGCGCAAATATATAAATAATTTTTCTTATACAAGAAAATAAGTATTTATTTGCCGATTATTACAATTATTCCAAATTGGGAGTACATCGATCAAGGTTTAAAGTTTGGTTGACCACAGATCAATGGTTGCTCATAAGTGCCAACAACAAACTGCATATTAAAAACTTCCAGCGTCCCCAATTTGAATATTTCAACGGGTTCAACAAGTTTAACTTCCCGAATGTTTGGGATCAATCATTAACTTCTCCTCTACGTAATTCCCCGTTCCGAAATACATACAAATAGGCCAGGATAAACCATGCACCGGCTCCACTGAAGGCATGCCAAAGGAAATGGGTTCCCATTGGTAAAAAGCTGATCTCGTAGGCGTCCAACTCCCGAAAAATGATCGCCGCTGTAAATAAAAAAATGGTATAAATGACATATTGCACTTTGAAAAAATTCGAGCGAAAGAGCAGAATTACCAAAGGTAACCCGGTGATCACACCAGTAATGACATATGAGACATTGATGGCTGTGTGAGGGGGCAATTTACCGAACATCAAAAAACGGAGGGCAAAGGTTGGGAGAATTACAAAAAATACGTACCACCACCGTTTCAGGATTTTAATCCAGAAATAAATACTGAAAGACAGGGTGAGGATCGCCGTAGGTACAAAATCCATAAAAAGAAAAAAACGGGAAACACGAAAAGCATGAAACAAGGTACTTCCGGTTCCACCCAGGATCATCAGAGGAATGGCATACAGCATGAATTTATAATTCTGCCAATCTTTTCGGATAATAAAAAACCAGTAAATAGCGGGTAAAACGATCAGTAAAGATGAAGCCGCATTCCAGGGTTCTACAATAAATTGGTCCGGGTTTGTTTCCGTATAAACCGGCCCACCGTCCAGGAACCGGTGATCGTACCAGTTGGGCTGTTCGTGTATGTTTCGTTCGCCGATCATTGGAACAGTAACGACAAAACCCCAAAAGTGTTTATCTTTTAAGAAATTTTAAATGATAAAATTGCCACAGCGTAACCAACACGTCATTATTCAATAATCGCAATTCACTAATTAACATTTTTACTTTCCGCCAGCCTCAACATGCTTATGCAGATAATTCGTGAGCAGGGTGAACAAATGTAATGTAGCTCCGGGAATTTCATAAATTCCGTGCGAGCAGTTGGGATAAGGCATCACATCAAACTGCTTATTGTTTTTGATCAACTCAACAAGCAAAGCTTCACAGTTTTGGTAATGCACATTGTCATCGGCAGTTCCGTGTACGATTAAAAGATTTCCCTCCAGATTTTCAGCATAATTAATTGGTGATCCCTCTTCGTATGCTTCCTGGCTTTCCTGTGGGATGCCGGTGTAGCGTTCCTGGTAAATATTATCGTAATAACGCAAATCGGAAACTGCTGCAACGGCCATACCAGTCGAATAGATATCAGGATAGCGGAACATCAGGTTGAGGGTCATAGAGCCGCCACCACTCCAACCCCAAACTGCAATCCGGTCGGGATCAATAAAATCCCATTTCAAGATTTCCTCTGTAGCCATAGCCTGGTCAAGGGAATTCAGCACTCCAACCTTTTTGTAAATCGATTTACGCCATTCGCGGCCTTTCAAGCAGGGCGTACCCCTGTTATCCATTGTCATAACAATATATCCCTGTTGTGCCATCATGTGGTGCCATAGATTTCCCCAGCTATCTACTGCTGTCTGGCCCCAGGGCTCTCCATATAGATCGAACAAAACAGGATATTTTTTTGATGGATCAAAATCAGGTGGTTTAATCATAAAACCATCCATTTCAATTCCATCTTTTGTTATGACCTTGAAAAATTCAGCTATTCCCAGGTCAATGGAGGACATCTGCCTGCGGTAATCCTCATTGGTGACCAGGTTACGAACCACTTTATATTTTGGTAAGGAGATCAGGTCGACGGTTTTTGTCCGGGTCAGGCTTGAAGAGGACTCCACTGCATAACGCATATTCGGTGAAATATCATAACGATTAAGGCCCGGTTTATTGTCCGGTGTGATCCTGGTCAAATCTCCGGATCCATCAAGGTTTACCCTGTAAAGGTATCGCTGGGTGGAATTATCGGGAGACGCATTAAAGTAAACATATCCATTTTTTTCGTCGATCCCGTAAAAACTTGCAATGTCGTAATTACCACGGGTCAGTTTAATTTCATTGTCGGTTCCTGCAATAGATTTTTTGTATAAATGACGCCAGCCATCCTGTTCACTGATCCAGATAAAATCGCGGTTATTGCTCAAAAACGGCACTACCGGCATTTCCCAATTCCCTTGGGTAATATCGGGAAAATCAACATCAACCCAGGCTTCATCTTTTTCGGTATAGAAATTAATCAATTCACCCGTTGAAATGTCATACAACCAGAGCTTATTTTCATTTTGAAGCCTGTTCAGTTGTTGGATAAGTAATTGATGGGTATCGCCGATCCACTGCATCCGGGGTAAATAGTTATTTCTGGGATCACCGGGAATATCAATCCAGGCTATATTCCGGGTTTCCGTATCAATATATCCCACCTTTGCTGAAGAGGGCAACTCTCCGGCTTTGGGATATTGCACAGGAATGGTAAAACTATAAAGCGAATCGGTATTGTCAATCAACAGGAAATCCTTGATATCGGAAGCATCCAGTTGCCAAAAGGCAATGAATCTGCCATCTTTACTCCAGCGGAAACCATCACGGCAGGATAATTCTTCCTCATATGCCCAGTCGAAAGTTCCGTTTATAATATCTTCAGTCCCATCAAAGGTTAATTGGGTAATAGTCCCGGATTCAATGTCTTGCATGTAAATGTTATGTTTACTCACATAAGCAGCTTTTTTACCATCGTGTGTAAACTTAGCAAACATAAGCGACGATCCGGGGAGTTGGGCTCCCAATTGATTTAGTTTTTGGGTTTTCATATCGAAAACCCAGTAATCACCCCGCGTATTGGCACGCCATACCCTTTCCGTATTGGTGAACAAGAGCAATTTTGATTGATCATCCGACCAGTAATAACTGGAAATCCCGATTGGTTTCTCCTGTCCCTCAGGTATCAGGCTTTTTGCATTGACTAAAATTTCACCTTTTCCACTTTTGGTTTCATACTTTACAATATCCATCCCGCCTTTTACCGAATCCAACCTTTCGAGCAGGGTATAAAAATCACCATCACCATACCATTTATACTTACCAAAGTAATCTTCACGAAATTCACCAGAAAAAATACGATCAAGTGTAAGTTTGGAAGAATCGGCAGTTTCCTGGGCAGAAACCATTAAAGCCGAATAAATGAGCCAAAAGAATAAAAATATATTCTTTAATTTGAAAACTATTTTCATGATTTTATCTATTAATTGAAGCAGGTGTTACTGCAATATTTCATAAATAATTCAACAGGAATTGTAAATATCAAAACTTCCCAAAACTAAATATTTTCTTTAACCATTCTTGGAAAAATTACAAACTTATTGCGCATAAGCGGATTTTTTATCCGGTTGATTTGCAATCGGTCAATTTTAATATACGGTTTGCAAATTGAATGTGTCAAATTATGGAGAAATACATTCAATTATTATCACAAAAATTTATCTTTGGCAATGTCTTAAAATTGATTTAAATATGAAATTCAAGAGGTTTATTGTCCCCTTTCTTTTCTTTATGGCTTCAGGTTTTAGTGTGTTCGCCCAAATAAACCCTTTGCCATTGAATATTCAACAGGCATTTAACAAGGAAACACGATCAAAAGATGGAAAACCGGGTAAAAACTACTGGCAAAACCATGCCGACTATAAAATGGAAGCCACTTTGGATACCGAAAATGACCGGTTGGATGGCCGCGCTGTAATCAAGTATGATAATGATTCGCCCGACACGCTCAAAACGATTATTATAAGGCTTTACCAGGATTTTTTCAGAAAAGGCAATGCCAGGCAGTGGCCAGTACCTGAAGATGATTTGACCGAAGGAGTGCAAATTAAAAAATTGGTTATCGGCGGATTGGAATATGATTCTGACAAAGATTTTCCAAACTGGTATATCACCAATTTTTATGTGCGGTTAAAAAATCCCATAATGCCTCATTCAACAGAAACAATTGAAGTGGATTGGAGTTTTGAAATTCCAACAGTTCGTGGATTGCGCATGCGAAAATATGATGACGGACATTATTTTATCGCTTACTGGTATCCACAAATTGCAGTTTACGACGACATTGATGGATGGGATCAACTAGAATACACCGGCACCGTAGAATTTTACAATGATTTCAACAATTTTGATGTAAGCCTGACCCTTCCGGGTGATTACCTTATTTGGGCGACGGGTGAGCTTGCAAATGAAAATTCAATATTTCAACCGGAAATTAATGAAAGGATCAATAAAGCAAAAAAATCGGATGAAGTCGTCAGGATTGTAAATATCAGTGAATTGAATGATAAAAAGATTCTTCAGAAAGGGAAATCCCTAACATGGAACTTTAAAGCCGATCATGTTCCCGATTTTTCCTTTGCTGCGAGCAATAAATCCATTTGGGACGGAACCAGCCTTGTGGTCGATTCTATAACAGGAAGGCGGGTTCTTACTGACGTAGTTTACCCCGACGGATCCAAGAACTGGGACCGTGGTGCCGAAATTTCGCGTGCCTCTGTTGAATACCTGTCTTTTGAACTTCCCGGAATCCCATTTCCTTATCCCCATATGACCTCTTTTTGCAGTGGCCCAAGTGGTGGCGGCATGGAAACACCCATGATGGCCAACGATGGTATACCCGAAAACCTTGCGAATTTCGTGGAGTTGGTTTTCCATGAAATTTCGCATACCTACTTTCCCTTTTACATGGGTAACAATGAACGCAAATATGCCTGGATGGACGAAGGATGGGCAGCCTATCTTCCTACTGACCTGAGTGCACGCTTCGCACCGGAAAGGGACTATTTTAAGCATGAATGTAAAAGTTACACCCACCTTGCAGGTGATGAAACCGAACTCCCATTGATGGTGCCGACTTTTCAGCACAACAGTTATTCCAGTGCCAGGGTTGCTGCCTATACCCGGCCGGCAATGGCCTATCATTTTCTTCGGGATGCCCTGGGAGATGATATGTTCAAAAAAGCACTCCGGGAGTATATACATCGCTGGAATGGGAAACATCCTTTACCCTATGATTTTTTCAATACCTTTGAGAATATCACTGGTGAAGACCTGAATTGGTTTTGGCAAACCTGGTTTTATGGCTACGGATATGCTGATTTAGGTATCAGGCAGGTAAATGATGGCCATTCGGTTGTGATCGAAAAAGCAGGGATACTCCCCATTCCTGTTGACATTACGTACACCCTTGAAAATGGCAAGGAAGGTAAAAAGTATATTTCAACCGCTGTTTGGAAAGATAATAAACAAACCGTCACCATTGATTTACCTGCCAACCTCAATATTATAAAAATTCGCCTGGGCAACGACCATATTCCGGATGTAAATGATAAAAACAATTGGTGGGAAAAGAGTGATCTCTATTAAAATTATCGGATGAGGTAAAGTTATATTTCATTATTTGCCGAAGTCAATCGAAAAAATCGGAAAAATCATGAACCTTGCTGCAAAACTGATATCAGCATAGTCCACCCTTAAAATTTAATTTCTTCACTGAACTAAATATCAACTGTTTTTGTCTGTATATAATCAATGCAGTAATAAAATTTATCTGAGGCGGATTTTGAAATTTTCGGGTAAATTTATTAATTTTGCAGCGTAATTGATTCAGGCATCTAAACATCCGGGGAATTTCTATAAAAACAACTATCTATGAGTGAAAAAATGACAGATATTTTACTTACAGACAACAAAGAATTAAGGCAATTTGAAACAAGAATTGACGGTTTAACCGCATGGATTGAATACAACATCATGGATGACCGCGTTTTTCTTACTCATGCAGAAGTCCCGGAACAATTCGATGATTCGGGATTGGGGGCCGCACTTGTTCAAAAAGCATTGGAAGAGATCGGACGCAACAACCTGAAGGTTGTCCCTGCCTGCGCTTTTGTTAAAAGCTATATCCGACAAAATTCCAAATACAGGAAACTGCTGGCTCCCGGCATTATTATTGAATAGCCACTAAAAGCTGAACTGAATTTTAGGAAGTTTCGAAATCTAAAATTTCAGAATTACCCCGCACATAAAATTAAACTTTGCCTGCGGAAAAAATCCGTTTAACTCGTATTCCTCATTGGCATAAAAATACCTGTAAACCCAGGCATTGGTCTCGTATTCCACATTAAATATGTTGTTTAGGCTTATTGTGAAATTTATCTCCCTGATCAATCTGGTAGTGACCGTATAAAAGAATTTCAGGTCATTCACAAAATAGGGATCAAGGCTGCGTTCCTTGCTGGACGTATTATCAATGTATTGCCTGCTTACGTATTTTGATAAAAGTACTGTACTGAAATTTTTGAATGGCACAAAGTTTAAACTGTTGTTGGCAATAATATCCGGTGAAAATGAAATATCCGTGGTTCCCAATGATTCCTCTACCTGTTCCGGCCAGGTATCCCAGTTATCCGTATAAGCTGTGAAATCATTTATTTTATTCCGGCTGAGGGTGGCATTCATGTCCCAGCGGAAAAAATTTGTGATCTTCAGCCCACCAATCAGTTCAATTCCGGTCCGGTAGCTTTGAGGAACGCTTACCAGGATAGGATCACCCACATTATTGATTTGACCGGTCAGAACCAACTGATCTTTATAATCCATGTAGTAATAATTGGCTTCGAAGTTCAGGTTTCGATTGTTGAATTTATAACCCAATTCAAAATCGACCAAATGTTCGGAACTGATCTTCTGTCCTGGATCTGCATCCCGGTAAACCGATCGGTTGGGTTCGCGATGGGCAACAGCCACCGAGGCATAAAGGCTGTTTTTTTCATTTACCGAAATAAAAACACCGCCTTTGGGATTGAAAAAATTGAATGAATGGGATTGTGTCAGGTCACGCAAGTTGTCATGAATGCCTTTCATTTTATAGCTGATTGCCCGGTATTGAAAATCACCATACAAACTGATCATGCCGGTAAACCGGTAATCAATTTTTCCAAAAATATGGTAATCCTGTTTGGATCCGGTGTTCTCGTACCAGGGTTTATCGATGAAGCTGTTGCTCGCATGTTCAGCCCAAATGATATAGCCGAAGTGATCTCCCGCATATTTGTTCCAACCGGTTCCAACCGAAATATCAAATTTTTCCTTTTCGAGGTTTAACGAAAGATTAAATCCGTAAAAATCATTATCCAGCCATTTTTGCCGGATCAGGTTGGTCCTGGTGATGGTATCATTTCCGATCACGACATTTTCAAAGCCATAATCGGAATAGGAATCCATGTTTCGGTAACTCTCGTAATAACCTTTTCCTTTGGTATAAAAAACTGCCGAACTCAGGTTCAGCGCCCTCGAAAATTGATGAGCAAAATGGAGCTGGTAATAATCCTGCTGATAATTATCAGTTTGATTATCGTAATAGCCAATAATGTTGCCTTCTTCATCCAACATCTCTCCGCTGGGATTGTACCTGCGGTTGGTTTCCAGGCTGTCTTTCGGAATCCCATACCAGGCCTGGTAAGTCTTTTCCCATCCTGAAGTCACAATCGCTTTCAGGATACTTTTCGAACCGTAATATCCTCCCGACAGATAAAATGACTTCAGGTTCGACCAGCCACGATCAATATATCCGTCCGACTGGATGGCAGATAAACGGCCGTCCAGGGTCCATTTTCCATCGATCAGCCCGGAACCGAAATTCAGTGTATTTTTTAAAGTATTGAAGGAACCGGCCGCGCTGCTGATCTCTGCATAAGGATCGGCATTCATGGTGGTTGTCTGGATATTGATACTCGCTCCGAACGCAGCTGCACCGTTGGTGGAAGTTCCGACTCCCCGCTGGATCTGGATATTATCCACCGAAGAGGCAAGGTCGGGCAGATCAACAAAATATACGCCCTGGGATTCGGCATCATTTACAGGTACTCCATTCATGGTCACGTTGATCCGTGTGATGTCCGTCCCCCTGATGCGAATTCCCGTGTAACCCACACCGGCGCCTGCATCACTGCTGGTTACTACTGAGGGTGTGATCTGCAAAATATATGGTAAATCCTGCCCCAGGTTTTGCGATTCGATGTCTTCCTTATCCACACTTGTGTAGGCTGTTGGTGATTCTTCCCGTGCACGGGTTGCCTGCACGATTACCTCTTCACTCATGACGGTTTGGGGTTCAAGTCGAAAATCGAGCGTTCTGTCATTTTGAAGTTCAATTTTCACCTCCAGGGTTCTAAATCCCACAAAAGAAACCTTGAATTTGTGATCACCCTGTTTTAAGCCAGAAATTGAGTACAACCCATCCGGACCGGTTGCTGCTGACATCAAAGTGCCGTCAACCAATACATGTGCACCTGGAAGCGCTTCACCGGTTGTTTGATCCATTACCCTGCCTGCAACCGTATACTGTGAATAAACAGGAAAGGCTAATATCATGGCCAGCCCAAACAGCAAGCTGTATTTGATTTTTTGTCGTCTCATGGCAATTAATTTTAATTCTACAAATGACTGAAGTCATTCAAAAGAGGGAATTGCCATACTTAAACTCTAATTTTTTTCCCTACGCCGGTATTACCCGGATCAGGTACCTGCTTCTAAAAAGCAAAGAGTGTATTCTCAGCCCGTATTTCAGGGCACCCCTATTTGAATCGACACGACAAAGTTAATTAATTTTCAGGGCGAAGTAAAGGTTTAATCTTAAAAATTTTTGGCTTGTAAAAATAGTGAAGCGTATTCCAGGCGAGGTCAAATACCGGTAATTCTGATTTATCGATTATTTGTGAATCGGAGGTAGCGATTAATCCAACGGGACGTTGGATTAAATACCTATCGGCTTTATCAGTCAGTTCAACAGAGCATTTTATCTCTGATGAATTATTGAAATCAATGATGGAATCGAAAATCATCTGATGCTTCGATATTTGTTCGTCTACAACAAATTCAACTGAACCCGGTGAAGAATATTTTATAAATTCAATTACAAGTTCAACACTTCGCTTTAGCAAATTCTTTCGGAACAATTTTCCGTGAATTTCGGATGCATCCCGCAGGAAACCATCGGTTGAAATAAACACCATACTTCCGTTCAGGTAACTGGCAATGGTGATTAACTGGTTAAAGGCATCGATGAATAATTTATTTTCTGCAATTGAGCCATTGTGAATTTTTCCTTTCCTGCCATTATTTTCCAACTTTTTTGAAATTCCCCTGTACAGCATACTCCTTTCACCTCCGCTCAGTTTGTACCTGTCACCTACCAGCTTCAAAATACTCTTTTGCGGATATCCCTGATCGAGCAAAAACAAATAATCATTGGCTGCAGATTGAAAGTTAATTGAAGTTTTCATCTGATCCGTTTACCGAATAAAATTAAGCAAATCCGACAGATCTCTCAAATTTTCTATTTTTGCACTAAGTTAAATTCCATGAAAATCATCATCATCAACGGGCCGAACCTCAATCTGCTGGGCAAAAGGGAAAAGGACATTTACGGGTCCGAAACTTTTGATTCCTGGTTTCAAAAGTTAAAATCAGAATTCCCGAAAATTGAACTCAGCTATTTTCAGAGCAATGTGGAAGGGGAATTGGTGAACAAACTTCACGAAGTGGGATTTTCATACGATGGTGTCATTTTAAATGCCGGCGGTTATACGCATACCTCGGTAGCATTGGCCGATGCAGTAAAAGCCATTGACACGACGGTAGTGGAGGTTCACATTTCCAACATTTTGTCAAGGGAAGATTTCAGGCACAAATCACTTATCGGGCCGTATACCAGCGGAATGATCATCGGTTTTGGATTGGATTCCTACCGTTTGGCTTTGTTGAGCTTCAGAAAAGATTAGCTGAATTTATCCTGGTTCAGATCTGAAAACTTCTTTTTCCCACGCATGAAATAATCGAAGACTATATTTCTCAGGTAAACCCTGGTAACCGGGAGGTGCTTCTTTAATTTCCGTTCACTTTTAAGTTCCGGATAAACACCATAAAAACTCCAGTGCGCCTTGATCACGGCAAAAAAATCGCGGATGCCGCCGTCCACTAAAAACTTGAAAGCAGCGATTCCATCCAGGAAAAGCCTTGCGAGAAAAACCTTCAACAACCGGTTATCAGGCAGGTTCTTGTACATCATGATGTTGTTGTTACGCATATTGAGGTAGGTTTTCCGCCACGATTTTTTGGGCAGGGTTCCACCTCCCACATGAAATACAGTAGATTGCGGGCAAACCATCACCTTGTAACCTTTGTTTTTTGCCCGCCAGCAAAAATCGATCTCCTCCATGTGGGCGAAAAAGCGTTCGTCCAGCCCACCCAATTGCCTGTAGACATTAGCTCGAACAAATAAACAGGCTCCTGTAGCCCAGAATACTTCCGTTACCTCATCGAACTGCCCGGTATCTTTCTCCAGGGTTTGAAATAACCTGCCCCGGCAAAAAGGATAGCCGTATTTATCAATGAATCCTCCTGCGGCTCCTGCATATTCAAATTTTTCCCTGTCGTGATAGGAACGAATTTTCGGCTGGCATGCGGCAATGTCAGGATCGCTATCCATCAAATCAATTACCGGCTTGATCCATCCGGGAGTAACCTCAATATCGGAGTTGAGCAGTACAAAATATTCCGCTTCTACCTCTTTCAGGGCATCATTGTAACCTTTGGCAAAACCGCCGTTGGATTCGTTCCGGATAATGCGGATTTCAGGGAATTCCTTTTTCAGGAAAGGGACCGAATCATCGGTAGAAGCATTGTCGGCTATGATTATTTCAGCATCATCGTGGCTGTGATCAATAACAGAAGGTAGAAATTTTTTCAGAAAACTTCGTCCGTTCCAGTTCAATATGACTACCGCGATCTTCAATAATTTTAATGCCGAATAGATGATTTAAAAAGGATTGTAAAAGTAAATAAAAAAAGGGAGGAGAAAATAAATAGAAGGTTAGGAAATATTCACTACATTTATGAAGCAAAATTTTACCTTGAGATTTTAATTTAAACTTTAATGTCAATAATTACATGCCTGTAACCATACAAATCAGGTTTTATGAGGAACTGAACGATTTCCTGCCTTTGGTAAGAAGGAAAAAAACATTCAGCCATTCTTTCGAAGGGAACATGACCATCAAGGACATCATCGAGTCGCTGGGTGTTCCGCATACCGAAATCGATCTGATCCTGGTCAACGGGCAATCGGTCGATTTTAAATACAGGCCCAAAGAAGGTGATCAAGTTTCAGTTTACCCTGTTTTCGAAAGTTTCGACATTGCAAATGTGACACGGCTGCGTCCTAAACCGCTACGCGAAACCCGCTTCATCCTTGATGTGCACCTGGGCAAACTGGCCCGTTACCTGCGAATGACGGGGTTCGATACCTTGTACGAGAATGATTATGAGGACAACCAAATCATTCAAATCGCAAAAAAAGAACACCGGATCATCCTTACCCGTGATTTGGGCATACTCAAGAATGGAAATGTAACCCATGGCTATTTCATCCGGTCACAAAATCCAAAGGCACAACTGAATGAGGTTATTGAAAGTTTTGATCTTAAAGGTCAAATTCAACCTTTCAACCGTTGCATGAATTGCAATAGCAAGATCGTATGCGTTGAAAAGAAAGATATTGCAAATCAATTATTGCCGAAAACGCTCAGGTATTTCGATGAATTTTTCCAGTGCACCGGTTGTGGCAAGATTTACTGGGAAGGTTCCCATTATAAAAAGATGTTAAATCGCATCGAATCGCTGAATAACCATTGAGTTTTTTCTTAATTTTACCCTATTCTTAGGATCCCATGAAAGAAGCATCCTATTATACGCGTGAGAACGGCAAAGTCAGGTGTTTCCTTTGTCCGCATAACTGCCTGATCGCAGTGGACAAAAGGGGTATTTGCAGGGTGAGGAAAAATGTGGGTGGCAAATTGATTGCCGAAACCTGGGAGCAGGTTTGTTCTCTGCATTTTGATCCCATCGAAAAAAAACCATTATATCATTTTTACCCCGGCCAAACCATTTTTTCGGTGGGAAGTGTGGGGTGTAACCTGCATTGTAAATTTTGCCAGAACTGTGAGATATCACAGGTTGGAGTCGATGAATATCCATTCTTGCACACAATTTCGACCGAAGAAATTGTGAATAAGGCGGTTTCGATCAAAGAAAATATCGGTATCGCCTATACTTATAACGAACCCACGGTTTGGTTTGAATTTATGGCAGAAATCGCAAAACAGGCTAAATCACAAAACCTGAAAAATGTTATGGTGACCAATGGGTTCATTAATCCCGAACCGTTGGAGGACAGCCTGGAATTTATGGATGCTTACAGTGTGGATCTCAAGGCTTTCGATGAAAACTTTTATAAAAAGATCACCTCTTCCTGGCTTCAACCGGTGCTTGAAACCTTAAAGACAATTAAAAAAAGCGGGAAACATTTTGAGATCACCAACCTGGTGATCACCAATACCAACGACGATCCGGATGAGTTCAAAGAGATGATCGACTGGATTGCAGAAGAACTGGGAAAGGATACGGTGCTGCATATTTCCCGTTATCATCCGACCTATAAAATGAGTGAACCATCAACTCCCGAAACAACTTTGAACCTTTTTTTCGAACTGGCATCGAAAAAGCTCGATTATGTATACCTTGGAAACCTACACAGCCTCCAAGGGCAAAACACCTATTGCCCCAATTGCAAAACGGAGGTGATCAAACGGACAGGGTATTTAACAGAGGTAACGGGTTTGGATAAAGTCGGTAATTGTGAATCATGTCAATATAAAATTATTAAATATCGAATATGACCCCATTATCCTCACTCCCCAATATCGGCAAAACCTTGGAGCAAAAGCTGCAACAGGTGGGGATTAGTTCAGCTGAAAACCTAAGAAATACCGGCAGTGAAAATGCCCTTTTGCGGATCCGGGCGTTCGATAATACTGCTTGTTTCAATATGCTCTGTGCAATGGAAGGAGCCATCCAGGGAATTCGATGGCACGGCCTTTCCCCTGAGCGAAAAGAAGAACTGAAACAATTCCTGAAAATGAAAAATATTCCTATCAGTCCATTTAAATCAAAATAAATATGAAACATGTTTTCGCTTTTTTCACCCTGTTCATGATTGCCCGGTTATTAACCGCACAAATAAGTTTTACCAAGGTCACCGAAGGAGCCATCGTTAATGACGGTGGCTGGAACTACGGCATGTGCTGGGCCGACTTCAACATGGACGAACTCCCCGATCTGTTCGTGGTGAACAACGACGCCAACAACGGTAAACTGAATTTCCTGTACCTCAACAACGGGGATGGAACTTTTACAAAAGTAACCGAAGGGGAGGTTGTTAACGACGGTGGGAGCAGCTATGCCTGCACGGTGGCCGATGTCACCGGAGATGGCTATTCCGACTTGTTTGTCGCCAATCACAACGAAAATAATTTTCTCTATTTCGGCAATGGGGACGGCACTTTTGAAAAAGTGACCACCGGCCCTGTTGTTACGGATGGCGGAAAATCAGTGGGCTGTGCCTGGGCCGATTACGACCAGGATGGCTGGCTTGACCTGTATGTCGTCAACCGCGACCAGCCTAATTTTCTTTACCACGGCACCGGGTTGGGTTCATTTGAAAAGATCACCACAGGAAGTATTGTTACCGATGTGGCCAACTCCAGTGGTTGCGCCTGGGGTGATTATGACAATGATGGCCGGCCTGATCTGTATGTGGCCAATTCCGGTTCGGAGAGTAACCTCTATCACAACAATGGAAGCACTTTTACAAAAGTTGAAGAAGAACCGTTCGTTTCGGATGTTTCGAGCTGTTCCGGGGCAAGCTGGGGCGATTGTGATAATGATGGCGATTTGGATTTGTTTGTTTCAACCGGGCAATTGGGGACTTATGTGAACTGGTTTTACCTCAATAATGGAGACGGGTCTTTTACCAAGGTGACCGACAGCCCGCTGGTGAACGAAGTAAATTGGGCTTCGGGGAGTGCCTGGGGAGATTACGACAAGGATGGCGACCTCGACCTGGCCGTGGGTGGCTACGACGGCAACAACCTGCTTTTTGAGAACGACGGATCGGGGAATTTTACTAAAATCACCGGGAATGCTTTTGTGAATGACGGCAACTATACTGAAGGGCTGGCCTGGGCCGATGCGGATGATGACGGTGATCTAGATATTTTTACGGCAAAAAATAACTATTTCGGAGGGAACAACTCCTTTTTCCTGAACGAAGGAAACGACAACAACTGGCTAAAAGTACGACTGTGGGCTGCTGGCAACCTCGACGGATACAATACCCTGGCCATTGGTGCAAGAGTGGAAGCCTGGGCAACCATTGATGGTGAGCAGGTGATGCAGATGCGCGAAGTGAGCAGCCAAACAGGCGGCGGACAGGGCGGACTGAATGAGCTGATCCAATTTTTTGGCCTGGGAGATGCCTCGATGATGGATTCAATCTATGTTACTTTCATGGGTTGGACGTTTAAAAATTACAACATCGAAGCCAACCAAACCTACCTTTTTGATCTGACTACAGTCGGTATTCCTGAAATGAATTCACCGGAGAAAGCCCAACTGAGCGCTTATCCAAATCCTGCAACCGATTGGGTTAAGATTAAATTAAACGGCATTTCAGAAATCACTTCATTGCAAATTACCGATCTGCAAGGAAAGATAATATTAGAAATCAACACAGACGATTTAAACCAAAATGAATTTATCTGGAACCTGGAGGATAGGGATGGGAACAGGGTAAAGCCGGGGGTTCATTTTGTTCGGATTATTTCAGGAAAAGGAATGTATGCAGAGAAGTTGATCATTCGATAATTATTTTCTTAACGTAGTCTATTTTCACTTTTCTCAGCATAGTCTCCCGAGGCAAAATCGAGATGTTTCGCTCCGCTCAACATGACAAATAGTTTCATGCCTTTACTTACTTGATTTTGTCCTTCTGAGTCACGCTGGAGTGTGACGAAGAATCTCTCATTATATAATTCTTTTCTCAGCGCAGTTTCCGAGACGGCGCCGAGGAAGGTAATAAAGAAACTGTGAAAATATTACATCGCGGCCTGTGACTTTAATTTGGCGTTTGAGAACTGTAAATTCCCCTGTTGATAAACCAGTAATCGTTCTTATCCTGGTTATTGGACTGTCCGTTGAGATTGACATCGCTATTTAAATAACCCGACTCACCTGACTCCATATTCCACGATTCAATGCCGTCATTTTCATCCAGCAACCCATCGGCATTGGCATCGCCCGAAACCATGCCCCAAAAACCTCCGCCAAGGTCCTTAAATCCGAAATTTCCTCCAAAGGCTTTATCTTCACCCGTTGAAAAATTGTAAAAATAAGTTCCGCCGGTTTCTGTTAACGGATTGGCCGATAAAACATCCAAATGGTTCCTATGGCGGATGATCAGGAATAACTGATTAACGATGGTTTGCTCAAACAACAGTTTGGTGGTTCCGTCCGTATCTGCCACCGAACCGTCCGACATCAGCAAAGCTGCCCTCCTCTCCAACAGCGTACCCGAATTGACCGATGCAGCATTGAGAGCATCGTGCAGTTCAACCAAAACCCAATCGACCGTTCCGCTTGGAATGGAACCCATTGATTCGGGGCCAGGGTAGTTCCAGGGAGCGGAGTTATAAGGTTGGGAAATGGTTAAATTGGTTGAATTGGTTAAATCGGTGTTCATGCCGGAGCCATTAAAGGGGCCTTCGAGGAAGACGGTGAGGTCGAGTTCTTTAGTTCCTGTTGAAATAATTAGAGTATAATCTTCAACTTCTCCATCAAAATTGGTTGCACAAGAGGAGGGATCACTATTGTACTTAGCAGAAACTCTCATTCTTGTAGGACCGGTTTGTGCATCAGAAGGAACAATTATGCTCAATGGACAATTACTGGTCGGGCCATTTGGAGTATTGTAAACACTTCCAAGATCATAGGCTTCACCGCTGTCGTTGAAATCACAATCATGATTCCAGTCGATCCAGGCAAATGCGTGAACCGTATAGGAGCCATCAGTATTTACATTGACTGTTAAATCATAAGTTTCATTTTGATTAAGTGTAGTAGAAATGTATGTATAATCGCCATAACCTGATGGTTTTGCAGATGAATTCGAAATTTCATTAAATTCAACCAGGGTGATACTAATTTCATAGCTCATATTACCGTAAGAATTGCAGTACTCACAGTCAATAATACTGATATAATTACTTTTAATTTCTGAGAAACTTCCAGAAGCTGTTGTAATGGACAATTCAACTGTGTAGGAACCATTCATATCAAACTGCACCACCGGGTTTTGTGAATTTTCATTTGTTCCTTCTGTAAAAGTAACATTTCCGGGACCCGTAAAAGTCCATTCCCATTCATAAGGATTTCCACAGGAATTATCATAAAAATAAAAACTCTCATTTGTCGTTCCCGATGTTTTATTGGCATAAAAATCGGCAGCCTCAGCTCCAATTACCATTTGAACATCAAGCATTGTCGTATTATGGTTTGCTACCGATACATTATTGAACACTTGATCCTGATAACAGGGTGCAGAAAACCGGATATTATAAATTCCTGCATTAAGTAGGCGGTGATAGTTTCCTGTAACAGGATCAGAATAAACCCAACTGCTATCCTCCTCATGATTCAGAACATAGACTTCTGCCTCCAACGGTAATCCGGATTGAGCATCTGTAACAATACCTCTCACACCATAAAGGCCTTGCTCAATATAATTAAGAAATGACCTTTTATTGTAATTCCAATAGTTGGGAAGCGAACTTGCATTGGGCATTTTCGTACTTGAAATTTCAAGTGTAAATTCCCTGCATTGGTGAAAAAAATTCATGTAATCCTGTCGTCCGCCATCAATGTCGTACCAGTCATAACCATTGGTGATACCATCATTGAAGCCGCTTAAATATCCCGATGGTGAGTATAGCTGAGCTGTATCGGCATATTCGTGGCATACATACTGCCACCAGTCATCATCAGCCGCACGGTCGACTATACGGTCCCAGGGGTAATTGCAAACTTCTGCCCCACCATGTATATTTGCCGATATAACAAAATGCCTATTTTCTGCAAAAGACATAAATGCAAAAGTTTCTGGCTGCGTATTTGGATATTGGCCTGTCAACATATCCGGGAAGTTGCGGTTTAAATCAACCCCATTTGCATTAAACCGTGTGGGTGAATTGATATTATTGTCATTACCGTAAGTACCATCCGGATTAGCTGCAGGATTGATATATATTTCAACATTATCAACCAGGTTTGTAATCCGGGGTGATGTCCCGTAAGAAGTCAGAAGCGAATCAATTAATCGCAGCATCAGGACAAAACCGGTCAATTCATCGCCATGCATACTTGATGTGTATAAAAATTCCGGTTCATCCTCATCGGTATTCACATTATCTGAAATTTTAGCTACTAAAAGCTCTTTTCCGTAAACGGATTGCCCGATGCTGAAAACCTGGCAGATATCGGGATAGTCGAGTTCAAACTGATTCATCAAAGCCACATAGGCATCGTAGGTAGGATAGGAATCCCAGGCATCCGAATTTTTCATATCCTCGAAACTGGCCATTTTGGGATTGAAATTTTCACCGGGGTTGGGTAAAAGGGTATAAGAAATATTGCATTTCAAAAAATCGATAAACTCCTGTTTATTCGCATATGCATAAATAATGTTCCCGTCCCGGTTATCGATGGAGACAACCTGTGTCAGATCAGCGATCTGCTTGGGCGATTCGATTTTGAACATGAAATAAATCTCGGTTCTGTTTTCAAATAGTGATGATACATTCTGAGCCTTCAAACTCAAGACTAACAAAATGGAAATGGTGGCAAGTAAAAATCTCTTCATGTTTTAAAAATTAAATTTCGACCTGATTGAAAATTTATTTTGAATGATGAGGCTGCTTCAAAAAATAAATTTATATCATTACTAATGAAGCAAAACAATCCAATTAAACTACATTAGTTTGGAGATTGCTTCTCCCGCTAAAAAAGCGGGATCGCAATGACGCAAATCATCAGGTTTTGAAAGAGCCTGCTATTCAAAATCAGGGTAAAGTAAATACTTTTTCCTGATAATTTTAAATTTCTTTAAATCCTCCTGCCACGTGGCCCTGATCTGCTCCTCCGAAAGTTCTTCCTTGATTTGTTGTTCGAGTTTATCGGTTCCTGCAAGTTTCGTGAAATAGGGTGTAAAGAATGCTTCCCTTCCCTTGAAATAACTGTAGTAACTGATGATCCAGTTGAGGTGCAACCGCCTTTCCTTGCTCAACACACTCTGTATAAATCCAATCAAAGACTGACCATAACAGGTTTTTCCCTCAAACGGCGGATGTTCAGAAACTCCTGGAATGGACTGTGGCGTAAACACAAAACTTCCGATGGCTAAATCGGGGTGGCCTATCACCTGGAATGGGTAATCGGTGCCCCTCCCGATACTGATAATGGTGCCTTCAAAAAAGCAAAGGGAAGGATAAAGCTGTATTGCATTGTTATTCGGCAGGTTGGGTGACGGAGCGACGGGTAATTCATACCGGCTGAGGTGATCATAATTTTTGCAAGGTATCACTTTCAGATCGCATTGGATACCATCTTTTAACCATCCTTCACCATTTACCAGCCGGGCATATTCACCGATGGTCATGCCATGAACAACAGGAACCGGGTGAAGGCCCACGAAAGAAGAATATTCTTTTTCGAGCACGGGGCCGTCCACATAATCGCCGTGAGGATTGGGTCTGTCGAGAACGATCAACCTCATGCCGTTTTCAGCACAAGCCTCCATCACGTAACTCATGGTTGAAATATAGGTGTAAAAGCGGGCTCCGACATCCTGAATATCGAAAATGACGATATCAACATCCGCCAGGTCTTCAGGTGTAGGTTTTTTGTGGCTTCCATACAGTGAAACCACCGGAATGCCTGTTTTCAAATCAAACCCCGACTCTACTTTTTCACCGTCTGCTGCATTACCTCGAAATCCGTGCTCCGGGCCAAAAACTTTCTTGATGGTCATTCCGGCATGAACCAGGCTGTCGACCAGATGAACGGATCCGATCATGCTGGTTTGATTGGCGACAACGGCAACTCTTTTGTCCCGGATCAAAGGATAATACATTTCGGGACTTTCCGCTCCGACCTGTACTTTATCTACTTCCGAAACATTCCCGGTTTGCTGCGAATTTCCCTTGCAGGAGGCTATCATTACCAGCACTACCAGGCTTAAAGTTGCTTTTCCGAAAGACATTTTCAGATTCTTAAGTTTAATTTTTAACGAACTGGTTGATCCAATCTTTTTTCTCAACAGGTACAAAATAATAATCAAAGTTCTCCCCTTTTTCAGATATCAAATCCGCAGCTTTTACCAGACCAACGTCTTCAACCCGGTAAATTTCATAATCCAGCGGATCAAACAAATTCTGCAATTCCTGCTCATGAAAACCGCACAAAACCTCACAAATAACCACCGGCCTGAATTTCCGGATCACTTCCTTACCATTCGACAAAATTAAATATTCGGTAGTTTCCGTATCAATTTTAATCACCTCCAGCCGATCCAGATTTTTGTCTTTCGTGTACCGATCAAGCGTTGTGGTTTTAACAGTTATCGTTTCTGTCCGATTATCGTTGAATTTTACCATCGTATTGTTTCCGGCCAGTTGCAATTCATCCGGAAAATCGGTATTGATGCGATAAAACAGTTTTGTCTCACCTTGTTGATCCGAGAGAGCGATTTCTTCAATTTCAATATTCCTGAAGTCATTCCTGTCAATATTTCTCCTGAAAGCTGTGAGTGCATCAGGGAACGGTTCAAAAGCGATGATCTTCATATTCGGATTTACCCTGGCGGCGATCAGTGAATAATACCCCATATTCGCACCGATATCCATAAAAACCCCGCATGAACCAATGATCTTCATAAACACCCGAACCGATTCATATTCAAAGCCCTTCACCCCGTGCCAGAACAATCTACGGGTGATAAAACTGGTATAGTGACCCTCCAGGTATATAAAATGAGTGTCATTAAGTTTTAATTTAAAGAAACCCTTCACAGGAATATGGAAACGTTCAGGAAA
>JAFGBL010000026.1 GCA_016933115.1 Bacteroidales bacterium
ACTTAATCTCTCTTCGGGTTCGATATACAGATCGCCCGATATTAAATACGGACTGTTATCCATTGTCCATTCACCGGAAACTTCACCTTCCTGAACAATTGTCTGACTTGTTGCATTTGTTAGAGCGAGCGCAAGTAGTAATGAGATAGTTATAAGTTTGTTCATGCAGTTTTTGTTTTAAATTATGGAGAAATGTAATCAGGGTAGTTATTCCTCCATAAACTTGATTACTTACCTTTGATGCGTTTGGGAATTTCAAAAAACATGCTACGGTGGGCAAATCAGAAATTTCAAATACAATAGAATACAGTTATTTCTGATATAAAATACTGTTTTTAAACATCTTATAACTGTATCTATTCAATGAAAGCCATCTAAATTTATAATGCAGAAAGATTAGAGGATGAAATTGAAAAGTTTCATATTGGGAATTTTCCAGGTAAATTTTCTCAAATTATAACAAACCGGGTTTACTTAAAAAAGCAAAACCCGGTGAATTTTCAACTATAAAAAGGGGTGATATATTAATGAGGAATAAGTTCTGCAAAATACAGTTCATTATGCAAAACATCAATGGCTGTAAGAAAGCACTCATCAATCTGTGTAATAACCTGGAAATAGGATTTAAATTCAAATAGATTACGGGCAATGAGGGCTTTCATTTGCATTTTGATCAGTTCCATTGATAAATCAAGTTCGTTATCAACCGGAAAAATGTTTTTTGAAGCAGCAAATTCAAAGAATTTATCCATAAAGTCATCATCAACAAAATAGGTGTTATTGAACTGCTCATAGGTGTTATACTTATTTGCCAGTAAGGTTCTTTCGGCATCTAGGTAGTTCAGCACAAAATCATTGAACAATCCTTTACTGAGGACATCAACATAAAAATCGGTATAGCGGGTCGAATCCCAGGGAACGAATACATCCGGCATGATTCCACCACCACCATAAACCACCCGTTTGTTGGGAGTGAAATAGGTAAGTGAATCAGGGAAATTGAAGTGATCGGGACCGGTAAGTTCTCCACTTTCAAGCCGTTTGTACAAATCATCATAGTATTGGTCGTATCCTTTATCATAAGGCTTTTGGATACATCTGCCCGTTGGGGTATAATACCTTGCGATTGTCAGCCGGACAACGGAACTGTCGGGCAGGTAGTAGGGCCTTTGGACCAATCCTTTTCCGAATGAACGTCGACCGACAACAAGGCCCCTGTCCCAATCCTGGACGGCACCTGCGACAATTTCACTGGCCGATGCAGAACCTTCATCAATGAGTATTACCAACCTTCCTTCCTCGAATTCGCCCCTGTAGGAAGATTTGTATTTCCGTCTTGGGCTGGAAGTACCTTCGGTATATAGAACCAGCTTGCCGGCGCTGAGAAATTCATCGGAAAGATCGACCGCAACATCCAGATATCCTCCTGAATTACCTCGCAGATCAAGGATCAACCTTTCCATACCTTCATCTTTTAACTCCCCGATGGCTTTTCTGAATTCGTCCATAGAAGTTCTGGAGAACCGGTTCAATTTGATATAACCTATATCATTTGTCGCCATAAAGGATGCATCGATGCTATTGATAGGAATTCTGTCTCTGATGATAGTAAACTCAATTGATTTACTTCTTCCCTTTCGCTGAACACCAACATCAACACGGGTACCTATCTCACCCCTGAGTTTACTGAACACATAATTGTTATCGATTAGAGAACCGGTGGAATTTTCACCATCGATCATCACTATCTTATCGCCTGCACGGATTCCCAACCTTTCAGCCGGACCGCCGGGCACCGGGGCAATGACGAGGATGGTATCCTTATATACCTGGAATGAAATCCCGACACCATTAAAATTACCTTCAAGAGGCTCTGTGGATTTTTGCAGGTTTTCTTTGGAAATGTACTGTGAATGCGGGTCCAGTTCCTTCAGCATGGCAACAATAGCCTTTTCAACAAGCTCCGGTTCATACACACTATCAACATATGCAAAATTGATAATTTGCATGACAGAAGCAAATTTTTGTGTAGTGGATTTGGGATTGATTTGCTGTCCCAATGCTGGAACAACAGCCACAATAAGCATGCTAACGAACCATGTAAGGAGGTTTGGTTGTTTTTTCATAACTTATTATTTTTCAGAAAATCCCTTACTTACTTTCTGAACCAAGAGATGTGCAATAAAACTGTTAATTTTCATAAACTTGACTCTTATACGGCCATTATTCGATAAAGATATATTTTTGCAAACGATTTTATAAACTTCTTTTTCAATTTAGTGAATAAAAATAAATTAAGCAGTTTAACGACAAAGTGCAAGCATTCAAAGATAACATCACCCCGCAGGAACGACGCACTTTTATTTTACATCTTTCCTATTCATTCCTCGAAGGGATCATTCTGGGTGTACTGGCCCTCAATGAATTTGTTTTCATAAAAAGCCTGAAAGGTTCAAACTACCAGCTAGGGTTTTTATTTCAGTTCAGCATGGTAGTATTTATTTTCCTGGTCTTTATCAATGAGTTCATAAAAAGATCTTCCGATAAAAAAAAGATGCTCATTTACACCGGATTGCTCACCCGTGGTCCTCTGGCCCTGATGTTCTTTTTTCCAAAAAATACCGTCTCACTTTACAGTGATTCAGTTTACCACTACCTTTTTTTAGGGATTTTTTTTATCTATTATTTCGGCAATACCATCATTTATCCGCTGATCAACCTTTTTCTGAAGAACCAGTATGCCCATGAAAAATTCGGTAAACTTTACAGCTATGCTACTTCATTGAACAAGGTCGTCATGATGGTGGCCACATTTTTTTATGGTTTATTGCTCGATTTAAGCCCTCATGCTTACACATTTGTTTTTCCTGTTGTGTGTATCCTTGGTATTGTTTCGGTATTTCTTTTATCCAGGATCGATTATCTCGAACCGGGTTATCAAAAATTCAAATCAGGGTTCAGGCAATCGGTTAAAAATTCAATTGCAACAATGTCGTCTATCCTTAAAACCAATAAGCCCTACCAGCATTTTGAAATCGGTTTTATGTTCTATGGGTTCTCATTTATGATCACGGTAACTGTAATAACCATATTTTTCGAAAGGGCCCTGCACCTCAATTATTCCAGTGTTGCATTTTACAAAAACGCTTATAATATTATTGCCATCATATTATTACCCTATACCGGAAAGTTGCTGGGACGAATCGATCCCAGGAAATTTGCCGTTCTCACTTTCTCATCGTTGTTACTTTACATATTCTGCATCATGCTTACGGAACATATTTCTTTTCACTTTATCTTATTTGGTTTGGAAATTTATCCCATGTTACTGACCGGGTACCTGTTTTACGGCATTTTTGCAGCAACCATGGCATTATTGTGGTTCATCGGATCGGCATATTTTTGCAAACCGGAAGAAGCCGGAGACTATCAATCCGTTCATTTATCATTAACGGCTGTCAGGGCATTATTTGCTCCTCTCCTGGGTGTTTTATTTTATGAATTGATTGGATTCACCGGAACTTTCTCACTTGCCATTGTTTCATTGGCAATCAGTGTTGCCATTATGTACTGGTCATATAAAAGAGAGCAAATGTTAAAGGTTGCTGATACCAGTTTGACTCCCTGAATTGAAATTGAACACGGATAATTTAGAAAAAACTACTTTAGAGATTCACCGCACATTTTACAAAACCTGGCATCATCATCGTGCATGGAGTAATTGCAATTCCGGCAAACCTGCGTATTGGTTTTTCCAGCCCTGGCCATTTCCACCGAAATGATCCCGGTTGGCACAGCAATTATGGCATAACCAAGGATCATAACCAGAGAAGCCAGTGTTTGACCGGCGACTGTTTGTGGTGCAATATCGCCATAACCGACTGTGGTCAAGGTAACGATTGCCCAATAAATACTCATGGGAATGCTGCTGAAACCGTTTGCCGGCCCTTCGATTAAATACATCAATGAACCGACAATAACTACGATTGTCAACACAACTTCAAGGAAAACTACAATCTTATGCCTGCTGTTCCTCAAAGCAATGGATAAAACTGCGGAAGCACCAACATACCTGGCCAGTTTCAACACCCTGAAAACCCTCAGCAAACGCAACATCCTGATAACGATCAGGTACTGCGATCCCACCATAATAAGGCTTAAATAGGTGGGTAGAATGGCCAGCAAATCAATGATCCCGTAAAAACTGAATAAATATTTGGAAGGCTTACGGGTTGAAATGATCCTAAAAACATATTCGATGGAGAATAATATTGTAAATATCCACTCTGCTATAAACAGTTGTTTACCGATTTGCTCATTCACCGACTTCACACTGTCGATCAATACTACCAAAACACTCAGGATAATCAGGATCATCAATATCACGTCGAAGGCCTTTCCTTTCGGGGTATCGGCTTCAAAAATGATTTCGTGGAGTCGCTGGCGCCAATTTTTTGGCTTCTTTTCTTTAGCAGTGTCTTTCATAATTGTTTTCTAAATTACACTTATTTTCAAAATAACCGATCCTAAAAATGCTCATAAATCCCTAACCCGAAGAGTGCAAAATCGTATTTTACAGGATCATCCGGATCCATTTCCGCTAACCGCGCTGTAAGCTCCTCCACCGATTTCCAGTCATTGTTTTTCCTGTGGAGCAATCCAAGTTTTCGTGCGACATTTCCTGTATGTACATCCAACGGACACATTAAACCGGAAGGTCGGATCCGGTTCCATACTCCAAAATCCACGCCCCTGCTATCATTACGGACCATCCACCTTAAAAACATATTGATCCTTTTGGCTGCAGCACCGTTGACCGGATCGGCCACATGTTTCCGTGTCCTTTCAAGATGAGGGAGTTGGAAGAAAAAACTCCTGAACCCATTGATTTTCCCTTTTATACCGGGTTCGGTTTCCGAAGGCCCTGAAAACACACTCTCAAGCCCACCCGAATTTCGATAAATATTTTGAAGAGACTGAATAAAATAGATACAATCATCTCCATTGAATGTTCTATGTACAAAATCTGTAAACCTTTTCATATCCGATTCTTTTGCATTGCAGATGAATTCAAAAGGTTGAAAATCCATCAATTCGAGCAGTTTTTTACTGCTTTTTAAAATACTTTTCCTGTTTCCCCAAGAAAGAGTGGCCGCAAGAAATCCAGAAATCTCGATATCCTCTTTTAAATCAAATAGATGAGGAATAGAGATTGGATCGCTATCAATAAATTCCGTACGATTGTAAAAATCATATTTTTCGTCAAGAAATCCCTTTAAGTCCTGAGTTTCAAAATTCATATAATCATCTATTCATTTCTGCTTCTGGCATATGGAGCCAGGTCTTGTGAAGCAAATTCTCCATCCAGGTATTTAAAGTAGCCGGCAATAGCTATCATTGCAGCATTATCTGTGGTAAATTGAAATTCAGGAATGTAAACATTCCAGCCCAGTCTTTCACCAAAACTTACCAGTTCACTTCTTACCAACGAATTGGCCGACACGCCACCAGCCAGCGCAATTTCACGGATACCTGTTAATTCGGATGCAGCGGTTATTTTATCCATTAGAATTTCAACAATGGTTTTCTGTATGGAGGCGCACAAATCGTTTTTATTGTTATCAATAAATTGGGGATCCTTTTTAAGTTCATCCCTGATAAAATATAAAAAGGAGGTTTTAAGGCCGCTAAAACTGAAATTCAATCCTTCAATCCTTGGTTTGGGAAATTGATACTTGTCCGGATTGCCCTGCTGTGCCAGTTTATCAATCACCGGCCCTCCAGGATATGGAAGTCCGAGGATTTTTGCTGCTTTATCAAAAGCTTCTCCGGCAGCGTCATCCAGGGTATTTCCGATAAGTTCCATTTTGGAATTTCCCGAAATTTTTGCAATTTGAGTATGACCACCGGAAATGGTAAGGCACAGAAACGGGAATTCGGGTACTTTACGGGTTTCCGTTTCATTCTGGATAAAATGGGCTAAAATATGTGCTTTTAAATGATCCACCTCAATGAGTGGAATATCCAATCCGAGCGCAAAAGCTTTCGCAAAGGAGGTTCCCACCAGCAATGAACCCAACAACCCTGGTCCACGCGTGAAGGCTATTGCATGAAGTTTGTGTTTTGATATTCCCGCAGTTTTAAGAGCCAGGTCGACAACCGGGATAATATTTTGCTGGTGCGCCCTCGATGCCAATTCCGGAACAACACCTCCGTATTTTTTATGTACTTCCTGCCCGGCAATGATATTGGCAAGAATTTTGTAATTTTCAAGCACTGCAGCCGACGTATCATCACATGAAGATTCAATACCGAGTATATATTTTTTCATCGATTGTTACCGTTTGTTTTACACAGAAAGATGTTCGTAAATTCGAAGATAAAAATTGCGAATTTTATAAACTCTTTCTGAATTTCGTAAGTTGGGAATTTTTATCCCGTTAAAATTTTAAAACGACAAAATTATCAAATTTAGAATTCTTAAGATATTGGCTTTATTCCTGGTAGGGGCATTTACTCTTATCTTCACTGTAATGTTGTTTTTGCGGCATCCTTTTACACAAACCATGCTCGCAAACATTGCCATGACTTACCTATCGAAGGAATTAAATACAGAGATCAAGATCGACCGGCTTGAAATCAAATCATTAAAGTCGGTTGCACTAACCAACTTACTTATAAAAGATATCAATAAGGATACGGTCGTTTCTTCGGGTTATTTCCTGGTAAGGCTAAACCGGGTCAGCCCTAAAAAAAAGTTACTTGATATTGCAAAACTTGAAATGAATGAAGCAGACATTCGCATTAAAGTTTATAAAAACACAAACCAGTCCAACATCCGGTTTTTGATTGACTATTTTGTTGGTGAACCATCCATTGATACGCTTTCCGTCGAACCAAAGGATACAACGAAGGCAGAAGAAGGATGGAAAATTCAATTCAGGAAATTCAAAATTGCAAAATCCAAATTCATTTTCGACAACCAGAATGAGGAGCATTTAAAATCCAAAGTGATTGACTTTAACGATATACAAATCCGAAACCTTGATTTGGAAGCTGAAAATGCCATGATCAACAACAATGTTTTCAAAGCGGACATTCAGCAAATCTCCGTTTTCGAAAAAAGCGGATTTTTCGTCGACAGTCTGTCGTGCAATTTCGAGATCGGGCCCCAAATACTGAGTGCCCAGGACCTGAAATTGGTCACACCCGGAAATGATCTCGACCTCGATCTGAAATTTTCATTTGACAGTTTCAAGGATTTTAACGATTTCATCGACAAAATAAATATTGATGCGACTTTAAGGCCTTCCATCATGAACTTGTATGATGTCGGTTTTTTTGCTCCTGTGTTATTCCGGATGAATAATCGTATCAAAATCGCAGGCGATATTAAAGGAACCGTGGACGATTTTAAAGCCAAAGATTTAAAATTTGCATTTGGAGGAAATACCCAATTCAGGGGAAATGTACAAATGAGCGGCCTTCCGGAAATTACAGAAACATTTACCCATTTGTCGATTAATGATTTTACCACATCCTCCTATGATATTAAAAATTTTGAACTGCCAATTGAAAGTAACCATCTCAAATTGCCAGATGTAATGGACAATCTGGGTGAGGTAAATATCAAAGGTAAATTTACAGGATTTTATAACGATTTCGTTTCCTACGGAAATTTTACTTCCCGCATGGGCAAGGTTAAAACCGACCTGTTACTCAGGGTAAACAGTAAAAATGATGTTGAATACAAAGGGAAAATACAGGCATCGGACTTCAATGCCGGGAAGTTATTTAGTGCTGAAAATATCCTTGGGAAAATGGATCTGTCGGCTAATATTTCCGGTTCAGGGTTCGAATTCGAGGGCATGAAAATTAAGATGGATGGGGTGCTCGATAATTTCGAATTCAAAGGCAATATTTACAATGAGATCAAACTGGATGGTGAACTTGACAACCAAAAATTTATCGGCAATGTAAAAGTGTCGGATGATAATATTAATTTCGATTTTAATGGTTCCATCGATTATGGCAGTATCATTCCGCAATACAATTTCGTGGCCGATATCCGGGATGCCAAACTCCATAATATCAACCTGGTCGATCGTGATCCCTCCTCAACACTTTCTACCAAATTAAATATCAATTTTATGGGAGATCACCTTGATAATATACAAGGGATCATCATCATCGACAGCACGGATTACCAAGAAAAAGATCAACGGTATTTCATGAAGGATTTTACGTTGAGCATCACGCGCGATGCATCTAAATATGCCTTTGTCAGCCTGTATTCCGATATAATTGATGCAACCATTGAGGGAGATTTCATTCTGAAGGACCTGCCAAAATCCATTCAGGGGTTGTTCAATCAATACCTCGACACCCTGTTTACTGATGTTGATAGTATTTCGACAGAACCGGCCAATCAGGATTTTATTTTCAGTATCATGCTCAAAAACACAACCGGTTTGAGCCAACTATTTATTCCCGAATTATCGGTAGCTGAAAGAACGGAAATCACAGGGGGTTTTAATTCACGGATCGAAAATATATTTGTGGAAGGTAAATCTTCCGAAATCCAATACCAGGGATTAAAATTACTGGATTGGAATGTCGACTTTTTTGCCCGTAACAACGAATTATATCTTCAAACGGGAGGCCGCGAATTGTTTCTTTCCGATACATTGAACATCAACAGCCTGAATTTGATTTGCCGGGCATCGGAAGATACCGTGCGATTCGATTCGGACTGGAAAAACAATGAACATAAGTTGAAAAACTTTGGTGATATTCAAGGATACCTGGCGCTGATGGGCAAAAACAGGATGGAACTCAGGCTGGATCAGGGAAAGGTTATGATTGCCGACACCCTCTGGAAAATTAGTAAATCCAATGCCATTTTGTTTGATACCAATTTTGTCCAATTTCACGAAGTCGCATTTCAAAGTTACCGTCAAGGGATCGAAGTAGACGGCCGGATTTCAAAACAACCCCTCGATACCCTTTCGATTGGATTTACCGAATTCAGTTTGTCCAACTCTGACCTGATACTGAAAGAATTTGGTATCGATCTCGACGGGAAAATTAACGGATATCTGAAATTGACCGATTATTACGGTTCTCCGACATTTTTATCCGATATCCACATTTCGGATTTGTACATGAATAAGGAAAAACTGGGCGATGCTGACATTGTATCAACCTGGGATCCCCAACTGGAAGCTTTTAATATCCTGGGCGAAATTATTTATACCGGCAACATCGGGAAAAGTACGACCCTCGAAGCCAAAGGAACCTATTTCCCCAGAAAAGAGGACAATAATTATGACATCGGTTTTAAACTGAACAATTATAAACTTACTACACTTGAGCCATTCATCAGCTCTTTCAGCTCCCTGATCAAAGGGCTTGCAACGGGTGAATTCCGGCTTACCGGTAGCAAGGACAAACCAATTCTTACCGGCGATTTAAGCCTGATGAGAACACAACTAAAAATCGACTACCTGAATGTGTCTTACTTTTTTGCCGACCAAATCCACTTAAAGGAGAACCTGATATGGTTCGATAACCTGGTGGTTTATGATTCACTTAATAACCAGGCAGTATGTTCCGGCAAAATATTTCATAATCACTTAAAAGATTTCAATATAGATTTAACCCTGGATGCCAATAAACTTGCAGGTTTGAATACTAGCCGCGAACAAAATTCTACCTTTTACGGCAAGGCTTTTGTTTCGGGAAAGGTCAGGATCTACGGGCCTTTCGATAACCTGACCATGGACATCGATATAAAATCGGAAAAGGGCACAAACCTGAAAATACCTCCTTCCTATTCAAGTGATATTGCTGAGAACGACTTTATCATTTTTGTGAATGAAGAACAAGATACAACCACCAATGATAAGTATGATGTGAATATCCAGGGTTTAACACTGAACCTGGGATTGGATGTGAACCAGGATGCCAACCTTCAAATATTCCTTCCTTATCAAATGGGAAATCTTCAAGCCTCCGGCAATGGTAATATTATCATGAAAATCACACCTTCAGGGAATTTCACTATCGACGGAGATTATGTCATTTATAAAGGTTCGTTTTTCCTGACCCTTCAAAACATCATCAGCCGGAATTTTGATATCAAGCGAGGCAGCACAGTATCCTGGACAGGTGATCCGTATGATGCTCAAATCAATATGAAAGCCGTTTACAAAATCAGGACAGCCCTCGGTGATTATGGCCCAACAGAGGATTCGGCAACCCGTGTCCCTGTGGATTGTATCATCACCCTCTCAAATAAGTTATTGGACCCTGAAATTCGTTTCAGTATTGAATTTCCCAACCTGGATGACGATACTAAACAAACCGTCTATTCCCGCCTCGACACCAACGACCAGGCCATGATGAGCCAGCAGATGATTTCCCTGCTGGTACTGAACAGTTTTTATAATCCTTCTGGAGCAACAGGATCTGTCGGATTCAACACCTTTTCGCTGGTGACCAACCAACTCAATAACTGGCTATCAAAGATCAGCAATGATTTTGATATCGGAATCAATTACAGGCAGGGCGACCAACTTTCGACCAGTGAAGTAGAAGTGGCGCTTACAACCCAATTATTTGACAACCGGGTGTCAATTGATGGTAATGTGGGAGTAAGGGGTACTGAAAATACCGAAAACGCCAACAGCCTGGTGGGAGAAGTGACTGTTGAAGTAAAAATTACGCCGGATGGGCGATTCCGGGCAAAAGCATTCAATAAATCCAACAATAATTATTTGTACAAAAACTATTCTCCCTACACGCAGGGCGTAGGTGTTTTTTATACAAGGGAATTCAATCAATTCAAAGATATTTTCAGGAGAAATTCTTCTTCGAGACTGACCAGGCCAAGTGAAGATCAGACCATGGTGGATTGATTTTCCAATTTAAAATGATCTTATCTTTGTCAACAAATTAAATTCACATTTCATGATTCAAAGAATACAAACACTTTTTCTGATATTGGCAATCGTAGCTAACGTCTTGTTATTCCTTTACCCGGTATTGAGCATTACCGAGTTTACCGAAGTAAAAAACGAGCAACTCGAAACCGACTATTATGAGTTATCGGCCGCGGGCATTGCCGACCCATCGCCCGATTCAAAGCCTCACCTGAGCAATATTGTAGTGTATCCACTGGCAATTTTAACCTCACTGATTATCATTCTTGTTGCGTATTCAATTTCACGGTATAAAAACCGGCTTCACCAAATCAAATTAAACAAAGTAAGTGTTTTACTAAATGTGATATTGATCGCTGCAGTTTTTCTCAACTATCCAAAACTACTGACCGATTTTAGTATTGAAATGAACCTGGAAATGGGTGCATATTTTCTCCTGGTATCGCTGGTCATGCTCATTGTGGCCAACAACTTCATCATGAAGGATGAAAAGCTGGTCCGATCAATGAACAGGCTTCGATAGTATCTGTTTTTTAGTTACCGATTATTTTCAGATACCTCCAGGCCTGTTATTTGAGAACCATCAATGGTAAAGCGAATCAGCGTGATGAACCTGTGCAAACCCGATTTCCCTGCTGCACCCGGATTCATGTGTAAAAGTTGAAATTTTTCATCATAAAGAACCTTCAGAATATGGGAATGGCCTGAGATGAACAAAGCAGGTTTTTCCTTTAAAATCAATTCACGGGCCCTTTTCTCATACCTTCGGGGATAACCGCCGATATGCATCATCAACACTTTCACATTCTCACAAAAAAAGGATTGTACTTCCGGGTATACCGACCTGACCGTATAACCGTCGATGTTTCCGAAAACTGCAATTAGCGGTTTAAAATCCATCAACTTATTGGCTGTCTCCAGGTCTCCGATATCACCTGCATGCCAGATTTCGTCCGCATCCCTGAAAAATTCAAAAATGCTGGGATGTAAATAGCCGTGCGTATCCGATAGCAACCCGATTTGCTTCATGGGAAAAAATACCTGATTTAATTGAAAATTCAAAAATACACAGAAAATCGGATCAACAGGAGAAACCGTTTATAAATGAGTATTTCAGTGTATCTGCCCCGGATTGGGGATGACCCCTTCAACCGTATGTTTGGCAATGTTGAAGGTGATATCGGTACACATAAACGTTCGAACTGCCATTCCATCCAAAATGCCGGGGTTCCATTTTACCAGTTTTATGACACGAATGGCTTCCTCCGTGCAGCCTCCGCCAAGAGCCTTCTCCACGACAATATTCGATATCCGGCCACTCGGCTCAACTACAAAATGAAGCTGCACCACTCCCGAAATATTTTGTTTAAAAGCAGCCTCCGGATATTCCAGGTTGTTGGCAATAAAACTACTGAAATTAAAATTTTTACTATCGTAAACCGGCCTGGGAGTTTGGTCTACATCCAGCATTTTGTAGACCACTTCGCTCGTATCAACAGGTTCATAAGGAAAGGCATAATGCTCGTATCCTCTTTTTTTAACCAGTTTCAGGTACTTGTCAATATCAAATTTTATTTCAAATGAATATTTATAATCGATGGGAATCCCAATTTCTGTGGCAGGATACCATAAAATTTTCTTGAAAATCCTGATCGCTTCCCGGTCAAGTGCATCTGATACACGCTGAACAACTTCAGTATTCCTGACCTCGCCAATTGATGTCACAATGAACGATAGCACAACCGTTCCTTCTGTTTTGTGCTGGAGTGCGATATCGGGATAGATCATCTCCTCCCGGATAAATTCCTTCAGCAGCCTGTTTCCGCCATAAGGTTCGGGCGGCAAAATTTCCTGCCCAAAACCTGTAAAGTGGTAAAATATCAACAACGATATGATCCATGTTTTGAATAGGACTTTCTGACTGAAATTACTCACATTCATGGTACAGGTTTTTAAGTGATGTAAAGTTAATAAAATATTCCAAAACATTTGAAATTAGACTTGTTGGGGATTGATTTATTATTTTAAGACTTTTCCCCAGGTACAGTTTTTGATAAAAATTCGGTTACTGTATCAATTTCCTGATGGAATTTATAACTTTACCGAAAAAATAAATGGAATTTCTCTTTTTAGCAACCGGAATCATATTGGGCGGGTTTTTAGGTTGGATCATTTCCAAAACCCAGTCAAACAAATTTAAACACGAATTCCAGCAAAAATTATTTGACCTCGAAAAACAAAAGAGTGATGAAGTAAATGCTATTGACAAAGAGAAAAGCATCATAGCTCAACAATATAGCGACTTACAAAGCAATTTTCAGAAAATCTCTGGTGAACTCGATGAAGCGCAGACTAAAAATGAAGCCCTCAGCAGCCGGATAGCCAGGGCAGAAGTAGAATACAAAAACCTGCAGGAGAAACTGGAGTCGCAGAAAAAAGAACTGGAAGAAATTCAGAAAAAATTCACTACCGAATTTGAAAACATCGCCAACAGGATATTAAAAATCAATTCACAGGAATTCACCCTGGTCAATAAAAAGAACATTGACGAAATATTGACCCCATTAAAAGACCGGATCCAGACGTTTGAGAAAAAAGTGGAAGAAACTTACCACAAAGGTTTAAAAGACCAAACCGACCTGAGGGCGGAACTGAAAAAACTTTACGAACTCAACTTTAAAATCAGTGAGGAAGCCAACAACCTGACCCGCGCTTTAAAATCGGATACCAAAAAACAAGGCAACTGGGGTGAGATCATTCTTGAACGCGTTCTGGAAAGATCGGGCCTGGTGAAAGGACAGGAATACGACACACAGATCACCACCAGGAATGATGAGGGTGAGTTGATCCGGCCGGATGTGGTGGTGAAACTCCCGGATAACAAACACATCATCATCGACTCCAAGGTCTCCCTGGTAGCCTATGAATCCTTTATAAACGAAGACGAACCGGAGATAAAGGAAAATTTTCTTCGGCAACACATCGAATCCATAAAGAACCACATCAAGGGCCTGAGCGAAAAAAATTACCAAAATGCCACTTTATTCGACACACCTGATTTCGTCTTGCTTTTTATGCCGGTCGAATCTGCCTTCAGCCTGGCCATCCAGAACGATGTTGAGATGTTCAATTTCGCCTGGGAAAAGAAAATTGTAATGGTGAGCCCAACCACCCTGCTTGCAACGCTCAGGACCATCGCTTCCATTTGGAAACACGAAAAACAAACACAAAATGCCATGGAAATAGCCAGGCAGGGCGGTGCTTTGTACGATAAATTTGTCGGATTCCTGGAAGACCTCGAAGACCTTGGCGCCCAAATCGGCAGGGTCAGCAAAACATACGAAGAAGCAAAAAGCAAACTGACCGATGGAAGGGGGAACCTCATCCGACAGGTTGAAAATCTTAAAAAACTGGGGGCTAAAACCAGCAAATCGCTACCTGAAATTTATCTTGATGAAAATGACAATTAAAAATATGCTGAAAAAAATTTTCCTTATCGCAGTTTTAGCTTTGCTGGTTACCGGGCCGGTTCATGCAAGGAAATTGTCAAGATTGAATCTTGCACCGACTTACAATGAATTCAAGTTTACAGGGTTTCAGGCCCAGGTGTATCATACATCCGATAGCATTTCAACTATATACATCCAGGTGCAGTTAAAGGATTTGCAGTATGTTAAAAAATCCATCGATGGGCAGCCTGTTGCCGAATTCAAAGTATCCTATGAATTATATGATTCCTGGGATGATAAAAATCCTGCTGATTCCGCTTCGTTCCTTTATTCCGATACAACCGGGTTTGGAACCGATTTGGAAATGATCGTAAATTTTGATGTTCCGACAAGTTTCCCGGGAAATTATATTCTAAAAATTTCGCTTACCGATTTAAACCGCGAGAGTGACAATTCGATATTCAAGGTCATTGAAATCTTCAAGGAAACAGGGTTTGAAGCTCAAAATTTTTTCCTGACAGATGACACTGGCTATCCCGTATTCGGCAGGCATTTCCAAACGGGAAAATATTTCAAAATTCATTTCAACGACACGGGTGTTGAAAAGTTTGTCGTTCGTTATTATGACAGGGAAATGCCCATTGCCAAAACACCATTTGCAACTGAAAAGGATTTCACCTTCAAGTTCGAACCCGATAGTTTTTTCACCATTTCGATGTCGGGTGGGGAATCCCAATTACTTGAATTGCCGTACCGAGGGATTTATCACTTTCAAACAGATGCCGCTCAAACACAAGGATTGACCTTGTATCACTTTGACGAGGGCTTTCCGGAAGTATCATCACCGGCACAGGCCATTGCGCCTTTAAGGTACCTGACAACCCAAAAAGAATTCGATGAACTCATATCCTATTCCGATCTGAAAACAGCAGTTGACAGTTTTTGGCTTGAACGCGCATCTCAACATCCCGAAAGAGCCAAAAATATGATCCAACGCTATTATTCCAGGGTTCAGGATGCTAACCTCTATTTTACTTCATTTACCGAAGGCTGGAAAACCGACCGGGGTCTTATTTACATCATTTACGGACCGCCTTCAGAAGTTTACCGCAGCAAGGATGAAGAAGAATGGATTTATGGTGAAAAGGGCAATCCGCTATCGATCAAATTTTATTTTTACAAAGTCGACAATCCATTTACTGATAATGATTACCGGCTTCAGCGATCGCCTATGTATAAAACGAGTTGGTACATTGCCATTGAAAACTGGCGAAGATAAACCTGAGGATATTACCTGGCAGCTTTCCTTCTTTCCCTTTCCTTAATGATCAGATTGAGTTCCCTGCTAGTTTGCCCGGCAATGGAAGTATTTTCTTCTGTCCGTCTGATCAGGTATGGAAGTACCGACCGAACCGGGCCGAACGGAACATATTTGGCCACATTGTAACCGGCATGTGCAAGGTTAAAACTGATATGGTCACTCATGCCGTACAATTGCGAAAACCAGCACCTGGGATCGTTTTTGGGAATATTATGCTTTTCCATGAGTTCCGTCATGTATAATGAACTGTACTCATTGTGGGTTCCATTGAAAATTGAAATCCGGTCGATGTGCTCGATGCAGAATTTCAGAGCGGCATTGTAATCGCGGTCAGTACTGTCCTTATCGGGTTGGATGGGATCCTTGTATCCCATAGCAGCAGCCCGTGCCCGCTCCCGTTCCATATAAGCTCCGCGAACAAATTTGGCTCCCAGGTAATAGCCTTTTTCAACCGCCCTGTTATATGCTTTTTCAAGAACTTCAAGCCGGTCCCATCGGTACATTTGGTAAGTATTGAAAACGATAGCACTTTTTTTATTGAATTTTTCCATGTTGGCATTTACCACCTCATCAATAAAATTCTGGAAATAGGTATCTTCGGCATCAATCAAAATGGGCACATTATTATCAAATGCGGTTTGGCAAAGCTTTCCTACCCTGGCCCTGAAATTATCAGCCTCTTGCTTTTCTTCGCGTGTTAGTTCTTTACCGGCACTCACTTTTTCAAGTACGATTTCCTTGGTGAATGCAGTAGGTTTAAACACTGTAAACGGAACATTCCGATCCTGTGCAGCATTATGGATAGTTTGAAGCGTTTCCTCCATTGCTTTATTTATCCCTTCCTCCGACTCGGTCCCTTCCACTGAATAATCCAGAATGGCTTTAACACCGAACTTTTCAAGTGAACGAACATTTTTCCTGCACTCGTCAATAGTCACTCCACCCACAAAATGGGAATAAATTGTTGGTTTAACAGCCCAATCAACAGGAAGATGCAGCTTCAAGGCAGCATTGGAAAGTTTTTTACCAAGATATACCAGTGAATTACTGGAAATCATTTTAAACAACAAATAAGCTCTATTTAAATCTTTATTGGATCTGATTTTAAAAGCAATCTCCGTATTTTCAAAAGACAACATCTTATATATTTTTCAAATTATTAATATCTATAAACCCCCGAAATTGAAATTTTGGGCAAAAATGGAAAAATTTTTGTTTATTGTTAAAAAAATAACAAAAAATAATTGAAACAAAAGAAGGCCAACCATATTTAAAAAAAGAATATTATATATTTTTGCTCCTGATGGAACAGACTATTATCAATGCCAATGGCTATTCGATTTTTATCGGTAACGATGTTTATGATACGATCCGATCATTCTTGCTTCAATTTGAATTTCACGGTCAAAAAATATTTGTTCTCACCGATGTGAACAGCCGTAAGTACTGTTTGCCCAGGCTGATGAGCAATATTCAGTTATTTCAACAAGTACATATTCTTGAAGTTCCCAGTGGTGAAGAAATTAAATCCTTGGCTACCTGCGAGTACCTTTGGCAGGAGATGATTAATAACAATGGCGACAGAAATTCTATTTTGATCAACCTGGGAGGAGGCACTATCAGTGACCTGGGTGGTTTTGCCGCCTCAACTTTTAAACGTGGAATACGTTACCTGAACATCCCCACTACCTTACTCGCCATGGTGGATGCAGCCATCGGGGGAAAAGTCGGTATCGATTTAAAAAACATCAAAAATCAAATCGGATTGTTCACCATTCCTCAGGTAGTTTTTGTCATACCTGAATTCCTGGATACTTTACCCGAAAGACAACTGAAAGCCGGTTTTGCAGAAGTGATCAAACACGCTTTGATTTATGAAAAACGTTATTGGGATGACCTTACATCAAAAACTTTAAAGGATATTAAAGACTGGAAAGAAGTTATTGACTGGTCCATTGAAATAAAAAACTATTTCGTACTCGAAGATCCGCGGGATACAGGTTTCAGGAAGGTGCTCAACTTTGGACATACTATCGGCCATGCACTTGAAACTTACTCCATTCAGAATGATGACGAGCCGTTGAACCATGGCGAAGTAGTTGCTATCGGCATTATTTGTGAATCATACATTTCTTACAAAAAATGCAACCTGCCAAAAAGTGAGCTGGATGAAATTGTGCAATATGTCGGCTCCAATTTCAATCATTACAAATTGAAGTCAGGCAATTTCGACCTCATCATCGACATCATGAAACATGACAAAAAAAACAGGGCAGATGAATTCAATTTTACATTGCTCACCAGCATCGGCAACAGCTTGATCAACCAGGATGTCGATATTAATATGATCAGGGAAAGTCTTCTTTTCTATCAGGGCCTGAAGCAATAAGCTCAAGATGGCATCCATAAAAATCCAAAGAAGGGATAAAACCATATCGGGTGAAATTAGGCTCCCTGCCTCCAAAAGTATTAGCAACCGGGTTTTGATCCTCAGGGAATTGGCAACATCACCATTTGAAACTGAAAATCTTTCTATAGCTGAGGATACTAAACTGCTTGCCGGATTGCTCGAAAAGATCAAATGGGTTTCAAACTCACCAACCCCAATTGAACTAAATTGTCAAAATGCCGGTACGGTTTATCGCTTTCTAACCGCATATCTGGCAAACTCTCAGGGAAAGTGGATATTGACCGGATCAGGAAGAATGAAGGAAAGGCCGGTGCAAAATCTGGTGAAAGCATTGATTGACCTTGGTGCTGATATTACTTATAAAGGACGTACTGGATATCCCCCAATTTTAATTGAGGGTAAAAAATTGGCAGGTGGTAAAATTACTATCGACAGTAGTGTCAGCAGCCAGTATATTTCGGCTTTACTCATGATTGCTCCCACTCTTCATGGAGGCCTGGAGGTAACACTTGAAGGCCATATTTCGTCCGAACCATATATTGAAATGACCCTGCAATTGCTAAGCCACTTTGGGATAGTTTATCAACGACAGGGAAATTCAATTAAAATTGCACAACAACAAATTATTTCCAGGGATATTTCCATTGAACCGGACTGGTCATCAGCAGCTTTTTGGTATGAAATGGTTGCTCTTTCGGATAATGCAGAGATTTATTTAGATGGGTTTATACCTTCTGCCCTGATGTTAGCCTCTGGGCAAATGGATTTACTGCAATCCGGAGATATTCCTCAATATTCAAAACTGCAGGGCGATTCAATCCTGCCCGGGATCTTCAAATCATTTGGTGTTGCCACCAAATGGCTCGACAATGGCTTGAAATTATTTGTAAAAAAAGATAAGGTATCAAATTTTGAATTTGACTTTACAAATTATCCCGACCTTGCACAACCGGTAATTGTGACCTGTTCCGCATTGAACATTTCTTCCAGATTCATTGGATTGGAAAGCCTCCGAATCAAGGAAACCGACCGGATCAAAGCTCTTGTTACTGAACTGCAAAAATGCGGATTTAACATTCGGACTACAACACAAGCAGAAATCATAATTCAAAAGTCCAGGCAGGAAACATTTCCAAAGAAACTAATTAAAACTTATGGGGATCACCGGATGGCCATGTCCTTTGCACCACTTGCACTACAGTTTGATACCATCGAAATGGATGACCCGGAAATCGTTTTGAAATCCTATCCCGGATATTGGGCCGATCTTAAAAAAGCCGGATTTATTCTCAATGGTGTTTAAAGGCAACTAAAAAGTTAAACACAGAAATTTCAAACTGTTTTATTGTTTTTATATCTTTGCCTTCGCGAAGGAAAATCTTCCCGGTTTATGACAATCGACATTTTCATCCCATGCTTTATTGATCAGATTTATCCTGAAACGGGTATGAATATGGTTAAAATATTGGAAAAGTGCAATGTGGAGGTTCATTATAATGACAATCAGACATGCTGCGGACAGATGGCTTTTAACAGCGGATTTTGGGACGAAGCCAAAGAACTGGGAGCTAAATTCCTGAAAGATTTTCCCAATAACCGGCCGGTCGTCTCCCCTTCTGCATCCTGTGTGGGTTATATCAAAAACCATTATGATAAGCTCTTTTTTAACACTGCTTACCACCTGGAATACAAAAGGCTCCAAAAAAACATTTATGAATTTACCGATTTTCTGGTCAATACTTTAAAAGTAACCGACCTGGGCGCAACATTCGAACATACCGTAACTTACCACGACTCCTGCGCGGCTTTAAGGGAATACAAACTGGGTAATGAGCCCAGGAAATTGCTCGAAAATGTTAAGGGTCTGAAATTGATCGAAATGAAAGACACTGATGTTTGCTGTGGTTTCGGAGGAACCTTTGCTGTGAAACACGAAGCCATTTCTACCGCCATGGCCGAACAAAAAGTGCACAATGCCCTCGATACCGGAGCCGAATATATCATATCCACTGATTCGTCATGCCTTATGCACCAGGAAGGATATATCAGAAAATACAAGCTTCCGTTGAAAGTTATGCATATTGCCGATGTATTGGCTTCGGGATGGTAAAATTAATTGAACCTTTTATTCCTTGCAAAATTCATGTCAAAACCTATTAATATTGCCCTTTTAGCTCTAACCCTGATTTATAATGGTTATATATTTGCCCAGGACGAATCGCGAAAATCCACTGATCATCCCAAAATAGGATTGGTACTCAGTGGTGGCGGAGCAAAGGGTATCGCTCATATCGGGATTTTAAAGGCTTTGGAAAAAGAGGGATTAAGGCCTGATTTCATTACCGGTACAAGTATGGGAAGCATCATCGGCGGACTATATTCGCTAGGATACACTGCTAATCAGTTGGACAGTATCATCCGTTCAGTTAATTGGGATATGGTTCTCTCCAATAATGTCCCGCTCAACTTAATTGCATACGAAGAAAAGGAATACTACAACCGCTATTTATTTGATTTTCCGTTTGAAGATGGCAAGCTGAAACTCCCTTCCGGTTTGATAGAAGGGCAGGCATTGAGTGAACTATTACAGCGATTTACGTGGCCGGCCAATAAGTATGACAGTTTTGACGATTTCCCGATCCCGTTCCGGTGCGTGGCGACCGATGTAAGCACAGGACAGCCCATTGTTTTTGACAGTGGATCCCTTGCCAAAGCAATTCGATCCAGTATGGCCATTCCAACAGCATTCACGGCAGTCGACCTGGATAACACTATGGTGGTAGACGGAGGTGTAGTCGATAATTTCCCGGTTGACATTGCCCGGCAAATGGGTGCCGATTTTATTATTGGTGTAAATGTAGGTGACGGTTTGAAACCGGCAAAAGAACTTTCGGGTATGTCCGATATCCTTTTCCAGGTTTCTATGATCCCAAGCCTGATTAAAACTGATGACCAAATTTCACAATGCAATATTTATATCAAACCCGACTTAAAAGACAATGGAACAGCCAGTTTTAGCAATTATTCAGAAATTTTGCAATTGGGCGATACTGCCGGAGAGCGTGTCCGGCCCGAATTTAAAATCCTTGCAGAAAAATTAAACCGGAGGGGTTTTAATCTTAAACCCTTGAATATTAAAAGAGA
>JAFGBL010000153.1 GCA_016933115.1 Bacteroidales bacterium
CATGTATAGCTGCCGAAAAGTTATTGTGTTCGGGTTTACCGGGAGCTCCCAAAGCCGGATCGGCATGACAGCCCTGGCAAAGTTGCGGCTGCCCTGCCATTGCAGTTTCATATAGATCGGTATTGTTCAACCGGTCATGAACCTTCAGGATGTTGATGGCCGTTTCATCTGCTACGCCCGAAACTCCATTGACCCTCCATTCCCCTCCATGGCAATTTCTGCAACCCATCTCAGTTGAAACAGGAGTCACTGCCCTGGTGGTTGCCAACACTTCCCCGGTTTCTTTATCAACGGCTTCAATATCGAATAACGGATATGGATTGAAAGACCCGTCATCATTGTAGGGAACAACCGGGATCATGGCTGCGATAAAACTGTTGTTATCTTCTTTGAAATCGAAAGTACCGCTTACTCCTTTACCTCCTAATCCGATATTTTGCTCAAGTTCATTTCCGAAATAGCTTTTTGCAAATTCCCAGAAACGGACATGTGCTGAAGGATTTTCAAATCCCTTCTCCACCTTGTATCGAATTTCAATACCATCGTTGATGATTTCCGGTGTCGGACCACGCTTTATCAGTTGTGCTTCCAGTGTGTTGGCCGGTGGCAATAGGATAAACCAGGGATCACAATCGGAAATGCAGTGCATACCCAGGTCATTCCAGGCCAGCAGTACATATTCGTCATTCACCTCATCGAATGCCGGGAATTCCACATTAATCGGTTTTGGATCGTATTGAAACACTTCAGCAACAAATGCCTTATTATTTAAATCTTTTGTTATAAAAGCAGCCAATGCTTCCATCTCTTGCCGTGTTCCGGCAAATTCAGGCATGTAATCAAGTATTTTTCCCTGACCGTAAATCTGTCCAATCAATCCCATATAAGTCAGGTCTTTGGTCTTTTCCTTCATATCGTTTTTTAAACCCCCTATGGTATGACAAGGTAAACACTGGATATTGAAAAGCTCCCTTCCGGCGTCCAGATAATTGTCCTTTGTAATTTCCTTAATCGGAGTCCATTTGGCATGTTTTAGCATCCCTTCAGTGTTCAGTGTGGCTACATCACTCTTCAATACAGATGTCGAAAACATATAATCATGAATAATATAAGGTTTGCGGGCATATTCACGTAGGTATTCAAAACTCCCGTACCATCCAAGTCCGAAAAGGATAAATACGAAAACCAGACCTTTTTGAAGGCTTTTTGGCAACCTGAGGAAAAAGAACAATCCTGAAAGAAATATGAGAACTGATGCAATGATAAAAAGCGTTACAAATATTTGCGTTTGTTGATTGAATTGAAATGCGGTAAGTCTTGTGGATTCCGGGATCGAATAATAGTACCAAACTGCCGCCATGCCAATAACCGGTAAGGGGAACAACAGCCATTTGCTGCAATAGTTGATCATCTTTCTTCTGAAATCGCTTTCTGTGGTAAATACAACGGTGATATAACCGAACAATCCCGCGATCATGGCTGCGGCAGCTGTTCTGAACAATAGGGATGAAAAATAGGTAGGATTGAAAAATCCATCCCAAAAATAATTGGTTGCAAGCCATTTGCCAGGGGTCAACATATAAGATAGTATTCCATTGATGACCACCATACTGAGCCATGCAAATAAAAAGTAAAGAAATGAAACCTGAAGCCTGTGTTTGGGTTTCATTGAATCAAACCGGTAATGATAAATTAACAACGCGGTGATTTCTCCAATAAAGAAAACCCACTCGATGGCCCAACCGAAAACAAAGCTGTGAATGAGTGATGATGTGGCTGCCGGGCTGGCCAATGCAATAATAAACCAAATCCCTACGCCGGTCACACCTCCAAATACCATAGTTAACAAAAGGAAAAACCAAATGTGCCGTTTTACATAATCGCGGAGTTGTGGATTGTTTTCCCTCACGCTTTTTAAATCGGTGAGCCATAAAAACAGGCCTCCACCTACGGCCAGGTGGGCAATAAAAGCATGTAATACCGAAATAACGGCAACCAAAGTACCGCTGCTGATTCCGTATAATTCCCAAATTGGATAATTCATGACACCCTCCCTTCCGATTTGGTTGAACTAATATTTAACATGTAAATGATCGAACCTACACCTATTAACAGAATCACCAGGAACAGGATCAGAACACCGTATTGGGGATTCATTGTGAGATCAGTAAGTTGAAAATTATCACCCAGATACATCATCCGGAGGTTATATCTGGTAATGAGCATTGCAACCATTGTGAGCAGAACATGCGCTATTGTAGCCTTCAGGTTGCCGAGAAATCCGAATACAAGTGCCCCGATCCCTGCAAATATTCCAACCATCAGGAAGATGGTGCTAAAAATATCCTTACCCATGAATTTAGGTAAAAAATCAGCGGGTATCACAAGCAGGTACCAAAATCCAACGACCATTTGGATTGCAGTGGCAATGGCAAACACCCTCAAAGCCCATTTGATTTTTCCCTCTTTCATTTCCCGCCCGGTTGTTTTTCCATATTTATAAACCAGTGCGAAGAGTAAACCCCCTATTGCAACGGAGGCCGCAATAAAATGAAAATACCGTGGTAGAAATGCAACATCTGCTGAATTTAATATGGTTCCACTCCTGTTCTCAAAATATGCCGTCCATTTTTCCGGTTGTTCCATCAATGAGTTATTGTTCACCAGCATGTAACCGATATAAAGCATAAATATGGCTGCTACAGCCAGTGCCGATTTGGAAAACCAGGGCGCATTTACAAATTTGGCAGAATGTATATAAGCACCGTAATAAGCAAGGATAAGAACAGGAATTATTAAAATCCAATACGTTGCCATCAATACGGAACTGGAATAAAACAGGTGTCCATATACTACTTGCAAGAACAATAGCGGTGGAATTCCGAAATTTATCCCCAAAGCAACCAGAATTGGTAATTTTTTGGCAATCGGTTGTTGCCAGGAAGTGGTATTTTCAGTTTCCTTTCTGAAAAGCCGCTGAAAAAGCAGGATCAGAAAACCTCCCACAACTGCATTCACCACCAGGATGTGAAGCAGGAACAGCAGTTGTTCCAAAACGATAAACAACCACGACGGAGCCGGAATAGTATCCGGAGTCGGGATTAAGGTGTTAGGGTCCATAATACAAATTTTTAAATTTAACCTCTTATTTAATGTTGTATTTTTTCAGTAGTACGATTGAAATGATAAATACGAAGATCAGTCCGGTGAGGACGCCGATTTCTATCATGAAATTATTAAAATATTCGGGAACATAGGCGGTTTCTACACTGATGATCAATATTCTTCGGATACTGGCGATCAGACCTACGATGAGAAAAGGTTCGGCACTCAGGGTATGTTCCCTGATGGAAATTCTGACAGTAGTTAGTATCTCAATGATCATCAACAGCAATAGTGTTTTGGCAATGATCTCAATGATCAATTTAATTCCGAAGGATTTATCGGTTACATGGATAAAAGTTTTAATCTCGTCATAAATAAGCAGTGCCGCGCTGGCAAACAACAAGATGATAATGACGATATAAATGATGTTCTCACCCGAAGTGATGGTTTTTTCAATTTTTGAATTTGGCGGCATAAACGAAGGGATAAGGTTAGCTTTCCAATACAATTAATAAAGTGCTAATTTCACAATATATTGAAAGGAAAGCAAGAAAAATTATTATTGAAGTATTATTCATATTGATTTTAAATAACAAATGAAGAATCTATAAACAGGTAACATGAAAATTTATCAAATCGAACCTTATTTAAGAATATTTGTTTTATGAAAAATAAACCAGTTATGACACAGATAATGTTATTTTTCCACTTCATTGGACTTGCTATGGGAATCGGAACCAGTTTTGGCTTCATGATCCTGGGAATTAAAGCCGCTAAATTAGAGAAAAACGAAGCCATGAAATTCTCGATAAACATCATGGCTTTGAGTAAAATGGGTTACATTGGAATCAGTCTTCTGGTAATATCAGGAATATTTCTGATGGCCCCTTTTTGGAGTGAATTGGCATCATTCCCCTTGTTGATTGTCAAACTTATTCTGGTCGTTTTATTAATTGCCGAAATTACCACAATTGGTGTTTTAATGGAAAAGGTAAAACGTTCAAATGGCGACTTCCGAAGTAAATGGATTCCAATTTTGGGCCGAGTTTCATTGTTAACCGGTTTGGCTATTGTGGCAATTGCTGTCGTTTTTTTTGGTTAAAGAAATATTTCTGCAAGCAAATGCCTCCCGATTTGCCTATAGACTTGGATTTACCTGTTTAATTAACCCAATACATCATTTACCCAGGTAATTCCTGCCATTACATTGGGGAATCCAATGGTATTGGTAAGTAAAAAAACGGTTTGTCGAATCTCTTCTTTTGTGGCACCGGCCTCCAGTGCTCTTTTGGTGTGGCTGTGGGCAGCTCCCTCCGACTTTAGGGCAATAGATGCCGCCAGTTGTATAAGTTGTGCTTGTTTCTCATCCAATGGCCCCATATTTTTGGTTAATTCCCCCAGCCTTTCAACAGCTTCCAGGTATTCGGGATGGTGTTTTCTAACTTCCTCGTAATGGTTGGCTGTTTTATATTTCATAGTTTATTCCGATTAATTCATGATCATCATTTTCCGGGTAACTTTTGAAGACCCAATTGTCAATGTGCTGTAATACAGGCCGCCAACCAATCCGGAAGCATTGAAATTTACTATGTATTGCCCGGCTGATTTTTCTTCATTCACAACAGTTGCGACCTCTCTCCCACTCACATCATAAATTTTAATGGATACAAATCCGTCCTGATTCAGGTTATAGCGGATAGAAGTATTGTGTTTAAATGGATTGGGATAGTTTTGCAGCATATTTTTATTTAGTACATTCAATTCTTTATTAATTCCAGTTGTCGACGGAATGATATGGGCATAATAAACATCTTGTTCCCCATTGAATGTATTGGCCCAGGCCAGGTGGGCACCTGTCTCATCGGAAATCATGTCGAAATAATCTCCCATTTTATCCTGATCGGGCCATCCCAAATGTGGGTCAAAGAAATCGGATAACGGCACATTTTCGCTCCATGAGTCACCTCCGTCCATTGAATAAGAATAATAAAGCACTGAATAAACGGTTCCGGGATTATCGCGGGTATCTAACCAAACTACATCAATCCGGCCGTCGGGTGCTACAGACATGGTTCCGAACCATTGATAATTATAACTATTGGCCGGATCATCATTGATCCGTGTAGCAGTACTCCAGGTAAGACCGCCATTGGTACTTTTGCTGAACATGACATCGCAGGGGTCGTTATTGGAATACCGTTGGACTGAAGCCAGCAAGTATACATTTCCATGGTTCGGGCCTTCACTCCTGTCGCAATCGATGATGGTCTGGCCCAGCAAACCTGATGGGTTCGGGCATTGATATCCTCCGAAACCAACCAGTTCACCATCCAAATTGACTTGTGAGTCGTAATCCCAGGTAACAAAAGCATCAGGATCCTGAGCGGTTGATGAACGGATCACACGGAATCCATTCCATGAAATACCTCCGATATAAAGATTACCATCGGCATCTACCGTCAGGGTGCCCCAATAAGGTTCACCGTCAATTGAAACACAATCTTCCCACGAATCACCACCATTTACTGACCGGGTGAAAAAATCCGGGTAACAGATGCTGTAGTAGGAAGTCCAGTATGCATATAAATTCCCTGCACCAATTCCTTCTGAATGATCAATTGTCATCCATTGTTTATCTCCACCGTAAGCATAAACTCCCTCATCCCAGGTTTCACCTCCGTCATCCGATCTGTACACATCACATAAATAATCCTCACCGACAACAGTTAAACTGTTATAGTAGAAATTGCCTTCATTATCATAATCGAGTACCGGGTCCGACCTGAAAACCCCGGGGTCGATAACACCAGGAAAAGTCCAGGTCTGGCCGGCATCGGCCGAAAATCCTATTCCTGCTTGCCTGAAATTGTTGTTTACATTATCGAATTGCCTCCACCCGATGGCTATTTTATTCGGATCGTTGGGATCAACTGTAATGGAAGGTTCGTTGGCAGCATCTCCTAAAATATTATTGCCATCTTCATCTACATTCACCTGAACCGTAAAAAATCCGGGAGACGAATATTTATAGGCAGGTGAAACCGGATGATCCTGCCGGTGTGAAGGGACATAGCCGTCGTCAACAAACTCAAGCAATATTTTATCTTTTTGGTTTGAAGGGAAATTCTTATCAGATTGGGCACTGGCCTGCATACAGTATGCTGTAATTATGAAAATAATAAACAGAGGTGCTAAATAATTTTTCATTTTTTTTATGTTGTAAATTGATGTTGTAAAGATAAAATATTTATAATGCGAAAAAAAATTGATCACAATAAATTTAAGAACCATGAAAAAACCCTTCCAGTTATAAGGGAAGGGCTTTATAAAGTTAAATACAGAATTAACTTTTATTCAAATAAAACCTTGCTGTCAAATTGCAAAATATTAACTTCCGATTAATTCAACTTTCAATTCAATATCATTGGATAGAACCCTATCCTGCAGGGGTGAATCCCACGATACACCGTACTTTTTCCGGTCGAAAACCAGGTCACCCGTAATTTTTACGATGTCGCCTTCCTTACTAATTTTTATGTTATTAACTTTCTCTTCACTGGTAATTCCCCTAATTGTAAGCAAACCGGTTGCTGTACTATTTGCAAAATCCGTTATCTCGAATTTTGCAGTTGGGTGATTTTCAATATCGAAAAAGTCAGCAGATGAAAGATGTCCGACAAGTTTTTCCCGAGATCTCCCCTCTTCAGGATTGAAATTTTCATCTGTTGGAACAATGGTACTTAAATCAGCAATAAAGCTGCCTCCCGAAATCTGGCCATCCTCTATTTGAAGTTTTGTTTGAGTAAGCTTCAGAATTCCTTCATGAGAGTAAATACCCAACATTTCACCTTTCCATATTACCCTGCTTTCATCAGGGTTTAAAACTATATTATCTATTTTTACTTCCCGGTTTTCGCCGGTTGATTCCGTAGTTTGCTTTTGACCACTTTGCGAGCACGACGCCATGAATATCCCCATAGCCGCAATCATTCCTAAAATTCCAATTTTTGTTTTCATTGTTTTCATTTTTTTATTGTTTTTAATTATTTCATTTTAGTTTATTAATCTTTTCATCACTTCCGAAACTTTGTCCCTTTCTTCATCCGAAACCCGTTCATTGTAAAAGGATTCTAGTACTTCTGCTATTTTCGGCATGGCTTTATCAATGATCTCCAATCCATGTTCGGTTATTGAAATATCCATTTTCCTCCTGTTTTTGGGGCAAATAACCCTGGATATGAGATTTCTTTTTTCGAGCCGGTCGAGTAAACGGGTGACATCCGATGTGGGATAGAGCAAGCCTTGCGTGACATCTGCAACTGAGATTTTTTCAGGATAAACAACTTCCAGGTTTCGTAAAATATTGAACTGAATATGGGTAATTTCAAATTCCTTCAACACTTCAGATACCTTGTGATCAATGATATTCCCGGCTTTCATTATATTGATCACCATTTTCATGTACGGATTATATTTGGCTAAATCTCTTTCCATAAAATATCTGTTATAAACGATATTTGTTATAAACAACAATAAGCAGATAATGTTCGCATGATGTTCCGGATTTTTTTATTTTTGAATTATTAATTCTCATCTTTGTTGATCAATTCTTTGTCATGCCGTTGGAAGTAATCTATGAAGACAATAATCTGGTTGCCATTAATAAGCCACCGGGATTGTTGGTTCACCGGACCAAACTGGCCAAAGATGCCGACCAATATGCCTTGCAGGTTTTACGCAAACAATTGGGTCGGTATGTTTATCCTTGTCATAGGATTGACAGGAAAACCAGCGGTGTGCTGCTTTTTGCCATGGATAATAATACGAACCGGTTAATGATGGAGAAATTTTCACATGGACAAATCAATAAAAAATACCTGGCCATTGTCAGGGGATTCACACCGGATCAGGATATGATCGATTATCCGATTAAACGCGATATAAACCATCTGCAGCCAGCACTGACGAGGTTCCGTACCATTGAGAAAAGAGAAATTGACCTGCCTTATGATAAATTCCCAACTTCCAGGTATTCTCTGGTTGAAATTGAACCCGTTACAGGACGTATGCATCAGATAAGAAAGCACTTTGCACATATATTTCATCCCATTATCGGTGACCGGCCATATGGATGTAACAAACAGAATAAATTGTTCAATGAAAGATGGAACATGACGTCGATGATGCTGCATGCATATTCTGTTGATTTTTTACGTCCTATAACCGATCAAAAAATTATCATTTCTGCATATCCTCCTCACGAGTTTTTAAGAACCTGTGAAACACTTGGTTTTGAGAAAATATCACAATATTTGAATTTTATAAATTAATGGTCTTTTTTCTTTCCCCATTACAGATATTAATCTTTGACTATCCCTTGATATTTCAGTATTACGATAAAAATATATTTGCAAAAATCTTTTTTATGAATTAAGTACTTATTAATTTGCTCCTCCGCCCGGTAAACATTCATATAAGCACATATTTTGATAGGGTAACAGAATGGCAGTCGGCTGCGAATGCTAATGTGCTTTTAGAGGGAGCAGCCATGGTTAACTGTCCGGTTGTTTGGAAGCGATAAGGACAGTGACTAATTTTTTGATTGGACGGGTTGGGGGTAGCCTGGGTTTAAGCTACCCGTTTCCCTTTGATATATAGCAGAATACATGAGTATAAAAATTGTTTTTTTATAGAAACATTTTTTTTAGATTTGTCATTTTAAATTGGAAAATTAATATTTTTGGCGGGCTCAAAAATAACCTAATGGCGAAGAAGAGAATAATTATCAGCATGGACAAAATCCCAGGTGATTTGAGGGATTTGATTGCGGAAACTTATCCACTGGGCTGGAAAAATAATGTTTTAAGAATCAACAAACCAAATGGTGAGTTTTTTCATGCCATCACACTGGAAACTTCAGAAATATCTTATTTGATCAAGGTACCGGTTAAAGTCGATTCTAAAGCCGACCTTGAAAAGGAAGAAGAAAAAACCTTTGTCGATCAATCAGACGACACTGATGATAAAATGGAAGATGTTCCTGATGAACAGGTAGAAAGTGATGCGGATTGACGCTAAAACCTAAATTTTATATCAATTGGGCCGGATTGTTCAACGTTTCATTTTACTGCTCAGTATTTCTCTGATTATTTAAATAATTCCTGCATTTACATTTAAACTGCGTGAACCAATCTATTGGCGATTTGTTAATTGATTAGTTCTAATCAACTGTAAATGCATGAAATACACTAATGAAATAGTACTTGCGCTTCCATTGAATAAGGTAATCGAGCTATTTGATAACCCCGAAAACATGCGCGAGTGGCAACCCGGCTTGATCAGTTTTGAACATTTGAGTGGTTCTCCGGGTGAGGAAGGTGCCAAATCGAAACTGAAATATAAAATGGGGAAAAGGGAAGTCGAAATGGTTGAAACTATTGTAAAACGTGACTTACCAGGAGAATTTACAGGTACTTACGAAGCCAAAGGAGTATTTAATTTAGTAAAGAATTCCTTTATCAGGATGGGGCCGCAAGAAACAAAGTGGATTTCTGAAAACGAATTCCGATTCTCAGGCTTTATGATTTTTTTTGCATGGTTCATGCCCGGTGCATTTAGAAAGCAATCCCGGAAACTTATGGAGCAGTTCAAGAATTTTGCTGAAAACCGCTAAGCCTTTTAAATTTCAATTCTCAATACCGCCATGCATGAAAATTATAAATCTGCAATACTGACCATCATCCAATATTTATCTTTAATCCTTTTATTTTTTTGGTGCCGTTGGTTTGCAGGTTCATATTTAATGATTTCCTTTCAGGTTGCCGGTTTGATACTTGGTATTTGGTCAATTCTTTTAATGACGCGAAGCAAGCTGAATATCACACCTGTTCCCCGGCCTAAATCAATACTGGTCAAAAGTGGCCCGTATAAAATTATCAGGCATCCAATGTATTTATCGCTGTTGTTATTCATGGTACCAATGATATTGAGTAATTTTTCATTTGAAGTCGTGGTGATTTTTGCAATTTTTACAATCAACCTGTTTGTTAAGTTATTGTATGAAGAAAAATTATTGCACCGGTATTTCAATAATTACGATAGTTATACGGAAAAAACATGGCGTTTGATCCCGCTGGTATTTTAATCCATTAATTTTTTAATCCCAGATGGATGACTTGGAAAGCGCATATTTTCCGGCACCGGTAAAAATGAATACGATTGCCGCAAATAAATAAATACTTTGTAATTCGATGGCCCAGGCTCCAGATTTGGATAGTTTGAAAATATCTTCGGCATGAGCCAGATAAATGGCAAATATCATGTTGATGGCAAGGATTATGGATGCAATTTTGGTTTTATAACCAATAATGATCATCAAAGGAGCAATCACTTCCCCAACAAATACCCCATAGGAAATAAATTCAGGCAATCCTGCTTCCCCGACCATTTTTACAATCGAATCGATGCCTGTAAATATTTTTTTAATCCCATGTGGAAGCATATTGCCACCAATTGAAATTCTCAAAATCAAGATACCAATATCCTGGTATTTTCTCATATGCCCGAATAATCTTTCTTTTAACTGTTATTCAACGATCATTTTATTTAATCTGAAATTTTTATTCCCGTTGGCAGATAGCTTACAAAAATAAACACCGGCCTGAAGGCCCTGAAGGTCTAATTCAATCCGTTTTATCCCGGTTACAGGTATTTCTCTTAACAGGTTCCCGAAAACATCAAATATACTGATCCTGCCTTCTTTCAATTCGATTTGAGAAGTTACCTGCAGGTAGGCCAAATTTTTTGCAGGGTTAGGATAAATGGAAAAATGGACTTCCTGAACTGCGTCATAAGCTTGATCCACAAAAGTAATTGTACCGTTTTCCTCACCCGGCGTTCCGTTTCCAACAGAAGCCACCCAGCTTTCTGGAAGGGCATTATCATAGGTCCAGTTGATCAGTTCCAGGGTAGATCCTCCACCATTGGGTTCGGGAGGCCAGGGGTTTTCAACACCAAAATGAACGGTATCGATCAGGGCTCCCCCAAAATTAAACAACCTGATCAGTTCGCCGTCACTGCTTAAACCAAAATCCATCTCTCCGGTAAAATTCTGAACTTCTGGAAACAAGTTGCTGAAATCGGCAGTGTCGCGGCACAGAACAAGGTAATCTTGTGCGGCAACAACTGTTCCATCGGGGAATACAAACAGATGTGTATCATCATTGTCCTTGAAATACCAGCCTGAAATATCAAGGTCATAATCATTCGGATTGAAAAATTCCACCCAATCTCCCGGGTCGAAATAATCGGCCGAATTATAATTGATTTCATTGATGACCAGTGAATCGGCAAAGGTTTTTAATTTGAAGTGTGCCGTTATCACATCCGGTTGTTCCAGGTTTAAGACTACATTATTTAAGGTATCCGATGGTTCAACCGCATGGTTTTCCAGTTCCCAATAATCAAATTCGTAAATTCCGTTGGTTTCGATTGCCCCTAAAAGGATATCTATCCCCCCGAAATAATGGCCGTTCCAGGGAGATTCATTTATGGTCAGTGAATTGACCTGAATTTCGCCTGCATCGGTAGGTTCCACATAAAAAGAGAGTGCATATGGCCCGGTCAGGTTGTAGCAATCGCTTAATCCGTCAGGTAAATAGCCATACCTGGCATTGATGAAATTCCTGATCTTTTGAACATTATTCTGCCATTGGTTCACGTTTCCACCCCATCGCTGCACATGGTTAGGCATTTCAGGAGCCATCCTGGTTTCGATTGTATCAAGGTAATTGATCCACCTGTCGGGCTGAAAGGCTGAGTTGTAAAGGTCGATATACCTTGAAACATAATATTGCCTGAATTCATCATTATCAATCAAGGCATTCAGAATTTGAATATGGTCTTCAGGGTCGTTGTACAGGCCTTCAGGGAAGCAAGGAGAAACGTAGGGAGTTGTTCCCGGAACCCCGGTATAGTTAATGTAATGGTTGAACGTAGCATCCTCGTCCCAAAGAACATACCCCCATTTCCGGTGGCCTCCTAAGGGGTTGGTTCCTTTCCACCAACCTACATTCCAGTTGATCCAGTCGGAGCAGACTACGAATGAATTGATCAAAACATAATCCACAAGGCTTTGGTAATCGTACCGGGTTTTTACATACTCAAAATTTTCCTGCACAGCCATGTTGTTGTATAGAATAAAATCATGAATTTCATTCCAGTCGTTCCATGCATCCTGCCCGCCGTATTCGGCCCAGCTTCCATCCCACAGCATCAGGTAGTAAATGTCGTATTTCCCCTGGTTGTAATAATATTCGGTAAAATCATGATCGTTCACCTTTTCGCGGAATCCATAAACACCCCAATAAATACCGTTTACATAAAGCACTCCTTTTTGCCCTTTTCTCACGTCGAGGTGCATGTGGTTCTTCTCGGCCATATTTTGCGTAAGGAAATCTCTTAAATGTGCGCTTGTATCAATGCCCGGATAATTATCGTCACCGGCAGCCCTCAGGATGATCCGTTGGAATTCGTCGCGGTCGGTCAGCGGGATGATCTGATCACGAATGGCATAGTTGTAACCGCATTCGTCACGCATAATATAATCGATGCTTCGCTGGTCGTGAACCCATGAATCCTGTCCGTGCTCGTTGTACTCTCCATAACCGTAAGTTGTTCGTTCCCCCTCTTCATTAAAATATTCAAAAGTCCCGAATGGTCGAAGTGAAGAATTCCCGTTCAAAAGGTTGTCAAGCGTTTCGGATGATGCCGAAACAACGCCCATGTTATGGGAAACATCTATAAAATAGGTATTGAAATCGATGAGGCCCGGTAAAATTTCCGAGTCATTCGAAAATACCCTTGCATTAATGATGGTTGTCTGTACGACGTCAACAGGCAATGAATACAATGGCGATGATGCAGTAGGTTCAGAACCGTCAATAGTATAGCGGATCACTGCATTGGGTTCATCTGTTGTAATGGCAACCGCAATCGGGCCATCGTAAAACCCTGCCTCGTAACTCATGGTAGGTTTTAATGTATATCTTGGATAAGCAACTGAAGAATTATTCGAGATGTTGGGGGTTGGTTGTGTAAAAATCCCCCAGGTTTCCGAACCGTTGGTCACCCTACCCCTCGAATGGTCTTTTTGGGTGATCTCAATCAGTATTTCTTCAATAATTTCTCCCGTTGGATTTGAAAACACAATGTATTCCGGGTTCTCCCGGGTTTGGGTAAGCTTAAACGCGGCATGGTAATTTTGTCCGACCGTGAGGTTCCGGCCTGAAGTCCATACCCTGATAAAGCTTCCCGGTGCCATGCTGGTGCCGTCGGGGAATGCCCATTTGTCAGGCTCCTCGGGGTCATCGCTCAGGTAAAATCCTGACAGGTCGACTGTGGTAATGTCTGCATTGTATAATTCTATCCAATCCTCATGATGGCCATAATTATCGAGGACGGTGGATAAATTCGAAGTTGAATACTCATTAACCATGATCAATGAAGAGGTTTGCGCCTGCATAAAAAAATTGAAAACAGACAATAAAATGCTGGTAAAAATAAAACGAGAGTTGATTTTGAAGCTCATATGAATAAATTTTGAAACCCAATCGGCAATTGACCTGAAAGATAGACAATAAACAAACTTAGAACGTTGTATTTAGCAGCTAATTTATGAAATTATATCTTTACAACATATGATGTCACGACTGGGATTAAGTTGTGAAATCGGGGCTAAATTTTATTTTGAAGTGCTATGTAATTTTGCGGGGATTTCAGATCGTTTTGATCTATTTCCAAAAAAGGTTTGATTCCTTTGCCCGTAGGGCATATATATCCATAGAAAATTAGTCTTCCATGAGATTGATTTCCCGAAGGGAATAAACAATAGCTAAAAATTCAGGCAGAAACACCA
>JAFGBL010000154.1 GCA_016933115.1 Bacteroidales bacterium
AGTTTTATGGTTACCTGAGTGGAAATGTGGATTATATTTCTCACCGCGACGGAATTGGTTTGTACGATTGGTGGCAAAATACCGATACTTGCTTCGAAGAAGGTTATGTTACCGATTTAATAACAAATCATGCTCTTGAATTTATGGAAGATAACAGGGATAATCCTTTCTTTTTGTATTTACCACACGAGGCTCCGCATTATCCCTATCAGGGGCGAGATGATAAAGCCGACCGTTTGCCCGGAGAAAAATTTCCTGCTCTGGGCTCCAGACCTGATAAAAAGCAGGCCTACAAAGAAATGGTTGAAATAATGGATGAAAATATCGGTCGTGTTTTTAATAAACTTAAAGAATTGGAATTGGAAAATAACACGTTTGTCCTGTTTTGTTCCGATAACGGTGCTACAAATATAGGAAGCAACGGAGTATTAAATGGTTTTAAAACCAGCCTGTGGGAGGGAGGTCACCGGGTTCCGGCAATTGCCTGGTATCCTGAAAAAATTAAAGCCGCAAAAACAACCAGCGCCACCATTTTGAGTATGGATATTTTACCTACATTCCTTTCTGTTATTGGTGAATCCCCGCAAGAAAGTCTGGATGGTATTGATTTTTCAGGCTTAATGTTTAATGATAAAAATCCCGAAGATCGTGCGGTTTTCTGGCGATACAGAAATCAGTGGGTAGCACGAAAAGGTGACTGGAAATACCTGAAAATAGAAAATAATGAATACCTGTTCAATTTGAAAGATGACCTGCAGGAACAAAATAATTTAATTGAAAGTGAACCGGCAAAGCTGAATGAATTGAAATTATTGTTAAAACAGTGGGAAACTGAAATTGATAATTATAATCAACAAACCAACTAAAATGAAACAAACCTTTGTGATTTTATTGTTTTTTACTTTGTTCGCTTGTAAAAGCGAAATCCGGGATAAAATTGAAAAGCCCAATTTTATAGTTTTTATTGCCGATGATGCCGCCTGGAATGATTGTGCACCTTACGGAAATTCGGTAATTAAGACACCAAACATAAATAAACTGGCTGAACAGGGTGTTGTTTTCGACAATGCATTTTTAACCACCAGTTCCTGTAGTCCGAGCAGGTGTAGTATTTTAACCGGCCGGTATCCGCACAGTACCGGCGCCCCTGAATTGCACATGCCACTACCCGCTAACCAAACTTTATTTGCCGGCGAATTACAAAAGGCAGGCTATTATACAGCTTTGGCTGGGAAATATCATATTGGAGAACCGCGTGCTGGGTTTGATACTGTTTATGGCGGGCAACCCAGCGGATGTGAATTTTGGCTGGAAGCGCTGGAAAATCGTCCTAAAGACAAACCATTTTTTCTTTGGCTGGCGGCTCTTGATCCGCATCGCGATTATCAGCCAAATTCTATTCCTGAACCTCACAATCCCAAAAACGTGATTGTTCCTCCGTATTTACCGGATAATGATTCAACACGAAAAGATTTGGCTTTGTATTATGATGAAATATCGCGGCTCGACAGTTATTTGGGAAAAGTAATGGAAGAACTGAAAAAGCAGGGGGTAGATGAAAACACATTGGTAATCTATATGACGGATAACGGAAGACCTTTTCCGCGAGCTAAAACCAGAATGTATGACAGTGGAATTAAAACCCCGTTTATTGTTCGATGGCCGGCAAAACTTCAAAAAGGAAGGACGGATGCTTTAATCAGTTCCATTGATATTGCACCAACTTTTTGTGAATTGGCAGGTGCTCCTATTTCAGAAACCTTTCAGGGTATTTCTTTTGTACCGGTATTAAATGACTATTCGGCGCAAACGCGCGATTTTATTGTTGGCGAACACAATTGGCACGATTTTCAGGCACACGAACGAGCCATCAGAAATCAGAATTTTTTGTATATCCGAAATGCATTTCCGGAATTAAATGCTTCGCCCCCAGCTGACGCGGTGAGAAGTATAACTTACCGGGAGATGATAAAAATGTACAAAGCAGGAGAATTAAATAAAAATCAGCTGGATTGTTTTATTGAACCACGTGAAGCTGAAGAGTTGTACGATGTAAAAAATGATCCGTATCAATTTAATAATCTGGCACAAAATCCTGAATACGGGCAAACATTAAAAGATATGCAACAATTGCTGGATTCATGGATAAATGATTTTGATGATATACGATCTGAATCCCCAACACCAGATAAATTTGATCGCTGGACTGGGGAAAGAATTCAGAACTAAAAATTCAGGTTATAATTCTTTAAAGAAATGTTATGAAACGAATAAAAACAAATCAAATAATAGTAGTTGCTATTTTTATTTTTGGAACAATATGGAATCAAAATTCATTTGGAGCTCCAAAGAATAATTCACAAACGCCCAATTTTATCATCATTTTTGCTGATGACATGGGATATGGAGACATGGGAACTTTCGGACACCCTACGATAAAAACTCCTCATTTGGATCGACTGGCTTTTGAAGGACAAAAGTGGACTAATTTTTATGTTGCAGCTCCGGTTTGTACTCCTTCCAGAGCAGGTTTAATGACCGGGCGTTTGCCAATTCGATCAGGTATGTGCAGCGAAAAAAGGAGAGTATTGTTTCCCGATTCAAACGGGGGACTCCCAGAGAATGAGATAACAATTGCAACTGCACTAAAAGGGGCGGGTTATTCAACTGCCTGTATAGGGAAATGGCATCTTGGTCATCATTCTCAGTTCCTGCCTGGTAATCACGGTTTTGATTACTATTTCGGAATACCATATAGTAACGACATGGACAGGATAGATGGACCTGATGCGCAAGTGGCACTAACTCACCCTAAAATTGATTATTTCAATGTACCTCTGATGAGAAATAACGAAATTGTTGAAAGGCCTGCTGACCAAACTACTATTACAAAACGTTATACCCGGGAGGCGATTAATTTTATTCAGCAAAATAAAGAAAAACCCTTTTTCCTTTACCTCGCACATTCCATGCCCCACATGCCTCTTTTTCGTTCTAAGGAGTTTGAAAATACAAGTTTACGCGGCATTTACGGAGACGTTATTCAGGAACTCGACTGGAGTGTGGGAAAAATAGTAAATACCTTAAAAGAAACCGGTCTGGATAAAAATACAATTGTGGTATTTACTTCTGATAACGGGCCGTGGCTTATTTTCAGAGAGCAAGGCGGAAGTGCAGGATTGCTAAGCGGAGGGAAAGGCGGGACTTACGAAGGAGGCATGCGTGAACCTACTATTTTCTGGAGCCCGGAAATTATTCAGCCAGGGGTGATTGCCGAGTTGGGAACAACCATGGACCTTCTCCCTACTTTTGCAAAACTGGCGAATGTAACCCTTCCAAATGATAGGGTTTACGATGGTTATGATATTTTTCCTGTACTTTCAGGAACGGGTCACAGCAAAAGAGAGGTGGTCTTCTATTATCGCGGAACAGAAATTTTTGCAGTTAGAAAGGGAGCTTACAAAGCACATTTTATTACTCAACCCGAATATGGCAGCAATATAAAAACCATTCAGGATCCACCTCTTTTATTTAATCTAAATGTCGATCCCTCTGAAAAATATAATATTGCAGAAGAACATCCGGAAGTAATTGAAAAGATTAAACAGGTTTTGGCAGAACATCTCCAAACGGTAATTTCAGTCGAAAATCAACTGGAAAAGTAAAGATTATTTCACTGGTCTAACAAAAAATCATAAATAATGAGAAAATATATAGCCTTACTATTTGTTGCAATTAGCCTGAGTTTCATGTCAATTGCACAACAGAAACAAATGAATGTTCTTTTCATCGCTTCCGATGATATGAGCTATGACTTAAATACTTTTGGAAATCCAGATGTTTTTACACCCAATTTTGACAGGCTTGCTGAAAAGGGCCTTGTATTTGATAATGCGTACTGCCAGGCGCCTTTATGCGGACCCAGCAGGGCATCACTAATGACAGGTTACTACCCGGATAAAACGGGCGTTTATGACCTTTTTCCTACTTTCCGCGATGCCTTGCCAGATGCTGTTACACTGGCTCAAATGTTTAAAAACAATGGCTATTTTACCTGTAGAATTGGTAAGATATTTCACCAGGGAGTTCCCAGTGATATCGGACATGCCGGACACGATGACCCAGCCTCATGGACAACCACTTATAACCCTATTGGAAAAGACAAAACAGATGAGTATAAACTTGAAGGTGGTGATGCCGTAATGTTGGGAACCTACCTCGCCATGGATTGCAACGACGATGAAGTGACTGACGCTATTTCCGCCAATGTGGCCATCAGTATTCTTCGTCAACGCACCGGTAATCAGGCAATAAGTGCTTACGGAAGGTTTGGTGCAGGACGTGTCAATCCTCAACCTTTCTTCATGGCTCTCGGCTTTTACCGGCCTCACATTCCATACATGGCTCCAAAGAAGTATTTCGATATGTATCCGTTGGAAGATATCAAACTCCATAAAAATCCGGAGAACGACTGGGAAAATAAACCACACGCTGCCGCCTGGACCTGGCCACCCAATGCGAACACTACCGAAGAACAGCAAAAAAAAGCAATTCAGGCTTATTATGCCAGTATTTCATTTGTTGATGCACAAGTAGGAAAATTACTGGATGCCCTTGAAGAATTCGGATTGCTGGAAAATACAATCATCGTTTTCTGGAGTGATCATGGGTATAATCTGGGTGAACACGGTCAATGGCAAAAGCAGACTTTGTTTGAAAAATCATCCAAAGAACCGTTGCTTATTTCAGTTCCCGGAATAACAAAAGGAAACCGGACAGAGGCAATTGTACAGTTGGTTGACCTCTATCCAACATTGGCAGAACTTACCGGTTTAAAGGCCCCGGATGATTTGGATGGGAACAGTTTGGTCCCTCTTTTAAAGGACCCAAATGCCGATTGGGCTCATCCGGCATTTACAATTCAGGCCAGAACCATGAATCCAAGGGCTCAGGAGGGCCAGTCGAAATATAGTTTCAATCCCAGTGTGGCTTCTGATAGTCCAACC
>JAFGBL010000155.1 GCA_016933115.1 Bacteroidales bacterium
CAAGTCCGTTCGCTTTCAGAACCTTTGTAATCAACTAAATTTCAAGCTTCTCAAAGAACGATATTGGATTTTAATGGGACACCAATGACAACAAATGTAAAGTGGTGTATAATCATGATAAGAAATTAGTTGATCTCGTAGAATCGATTCAACAACAGTAAACCCAAAACTAAAACATGGTAACGTGCTGGAATACAATAAATAATTTAGATGTTGAAACGGTTGTGATTCCATAGTAAATCATAGCCCGTAATCCTAATATTCGTTGCCAGATCAAACAATAAAAAACAAACAAATGAACAAACAAATAATATTTATTCTAATTGCCGTATATGCATTAATCGCATCGGACGTTTATGCGCAATCCGGCCCGATATTGGCTGGCGAAAACATTGCTGTAACCTCAACAAAATATGGTAAAGTTCGTGGTTATATCGATGATGGCATTTATGCCTTTAAAGGAATTCCTTATGCCAAAGCCGAACGCTTTATGCCGGCACAAGCTCCCGATAAATGGGACGATGTGCGCCAGTGTACCATTTACGGCCCACAGGCTATGCAGAATAAAGCGCAAAACTGGACCGGACAGAGTGATGATAACTTTGGATTTCAATTCAGCAGAGAGCCAATGGATGAGAAAGAAAGTTTTGTACTGAATGTTTGGTCGCAAGGATTAAACGACGGTAAAAAACGTCCGGTATGGGTCTGGTTGCACGGTGGTGGTTATGCCGGCGGTTCAGGAAATCAGCTTCCTTGTTTCGATGGTCGTTCAATGGCTGATAAGGGCGACATTGTTGTTGTTACCATTAATCACCGCTTAAATGTTTTGGGTTATACCGATTTAAGAGGTTTGGGGGGTAAGTATTCCGAATCGGTTAATCTTGGCATGCGCGATATTGTTGCAGCCTTACAATGGATAAAAGATAATATCGAAAATTTTGGAGGCGATCCTGGTTCTGTAACCATATCCGGGCAATCAGGAGGTGGAATGAAAGTATCTACCTTAATGGCAATGCCTTCTGCAGTAGGAGTGTTATTTCACAAAGCCATTGTACAAAGTGGAGCAATTAATACCCTGGAAAGTGGTGAGAATTCCAAAGCTTTTGGTTTGGCGTTTGCAGCTGCTTTGGGAGTGAACTCCCGAAATGCAGATAAACTGAATGATTTTACTTATGAAGAATTGGTAGCTGCTGAACGTTTGGCTTCAGGTGTGTTACGTGCAGCCGGAAGTGAGGCCAGAGGAGGAGCGCCATCGATTGATGGTAAATACATTACTCAGAGCCCGTTTGACCCGGCACCTGCCGAATTTGCCAAAGATATCCCCATGCTTATTGGCTGTAATCTGAATGAGTTTAATTATTACAATCGTGCTCTTATTACTCCAAAAACGATGGCGGAGGTAAAAGCATCGATTGCTGAGCGTTATGGTGCCGAAAACGTAGATAAATACATCAGTTTGTATAAAGAGGCTTATCCAAACGAAACAGAACCACACCGCATGTTGGTTTTCGATACTAATTTTAGAGGTGGTGCTCTTAGTCAGGCAACTTTCAAAAGTAAACAAGGTGGAGCACCTGTGTATAATTATTTGCTTACCTGGCAGTCTCCTGTAAACGATGGTAGTTTAGGTGCAGCGCACGGAATGGAACTCTCTTTCATGTTTAATAATATTGAATTGGCGCGCACTTTAACAGGTTGTACAAAAGAGGCCTATGAACTGGAAGATAAAATCAGTTCGGCATGGATTAACTTTATAAAAACCGGTAATCCGAACGCCAAAAATTTGCCGGAGTGGGATGCTTTTACATCCGAAACCGGAGCAACTATGATTTTCGATAATGAGTGTAAAGTTTTATACAACCACGATAAAGCACTAATCGATTTTATCAGGTCATTTCCTCTAGCCCGGCTTTTTCGCAGAAGGTAATGGTTAACGTGTTGTAAATGGATCGATAAAAAATTAAAATAAATGATGAATATATATAAAGTTCTGGTTCTGATGATTATTCTGGTTCTGATTAAATTACTAAGTTATGGTCAGTCAGGATTGCTTAAAGCAGGAGAAAATATTGCAGTGGTCCCAACAAAATACGGCAAGGTACGCGGGTACATCGATGAAGGTATATTCGCCTTTAAAGGAATTCCATACGCCAAAGCCGACAGGTTTATGCCTCCGCAGGCACCCAAAAAGTGGGACGATGTTCGTCAGTGCACCATCTTCGGGCCACAGGCTATGCAAGCTAAAGCGCAAAGCTGGCAGGGGCAAAGTGATGAAAATCTCGGTTTTCAGTTCAATGTGGAGCCTATGGACGAAAAGGAATGTTTTGTGCTAAACGTTTGGTCGCAAGGAATTAACGATGGCAGGAAACGTCCGGTGTGGGTATGGATTCACGGTGGTGGTTTTGCCGGAGGATCGGCCAATCAGCTTTCTTGTTTCGATGGTCGTTCAATGGCCAGCAAAGGTGATATTGTAGTAGTATCGGTTAACCACAGGCTCAACCTTCCAGGATACCTCGATTTAAGAGGACTTGGAGGTAAATATTCCGAATCGGTAAATCTTGGAATGCAGGATCTCGTGGTTGCCTTGCAATGGGTGAAAGACAATATTGCAAATTTTGGCGGCGATCCGAATACCGTAACCATAAACGGGCAATCGGGAGGTGGCGGAAAAGTTTGTACGTTGCTGGCGATGCCTTCTGTAGTTGGATTGTTTCAACGAGCAATCATACAAAGTGGTTCGCTTGAGTTTGAAATGACCAGTGAAAATTCGAAAAAATATGGTTTGGCAGTTGCAGCCGTACTTGGGGTTACTCCGGGAAATACAGATAAATTGAACGATTTTACATATGATGAACTTATGGAAGCCGGAGAAGTAGCTGCAAATATATTAGGATCTGAAGGCAGTAGCATTATGGGAAGATATTGCCCAACAGTTGATGGGAAATATGTTACTCAAAATCCGTTGGATAAAACAATTCCGGAGTTTTCTAAAAATGTATCCGTATTGCTGGGATCTAATTTGAATGAATTTACTTATCCAAATCGGGCTATAATTACGCCAAAAACGATGGACGAAGTGAGGTCAAGATTAGTTAAATTATACGGGGATGAAGGTGCTGAAGAGTTTATAGCACTCTACAGCGAAGTTTTTCCTGATGACAAACAACCGCACCAAATGCTAACTTTTGATGGCAGATTACGGGGAGCAGCTATAATACAGGCAACATCAAGAAGTGAGCAGGGGAATGCTCCAGTTTATACTTATTTATTTAGCTGGCAGTCGCCGGTAAACGATGGTAGTCTTGGTGCTGCGCATGGTATGGAATTGCCTTTTATGTTCAACAATATTGCCTTGCAGCGCCCACTCACCGGAGGAGGAAAAGATGCTTATGAATTGGCAGACAAAATCAGTTCGGCCTGGATAAGTTTTGTAAAAACAGGCGATCCCAATTGTAAAGAGTTACCCAAATGGCAGGCTTTTAAACTTGACAGTGGCGCTACTATGATATTCGATAACAAATGTGAAGTAGTGTATAATCATGATAAAAAGTTGATCGGGTTTATGAATTCATATTCGTTGCAATTATTTGGGTCACGATAAATTAGAGGAATCAACTGTTTCTACGAATACCGAATAAAAAAACAATAACAATGAAAAACTATTTAATGAGTATTGTAGTCCTGGCCATGGTCTTTTGGACATCAGGTATTTATGCCCAGCCCGGCCCGATTGAGGCAGGAGAAAATATTGCCGTTGTTCCTACAACGTATGGTAAGGTTCGGGGGTATATCGACGATGGTGTTTTTGCCTTTAAAGGAATTCCTTATGCAAAAGCCGATCGTTTTATGCCTCCTCAGACTCCGGATAAATGGGATGATGTGCGCCAATGTACAATTTATGGCCCGCAGGCTATGCAAGGCAAAGCGCAAAACTGGAGAGGACAGAGTGATGAAAGTTTTGGTTTTCAATTTTGCATTGAACCGATGGATGAGAAGAAAAGCTTTGTGTTGAATGTGTGGTCGAAAGGCATCAATGATGGAAAGCAACGTCCGGTTTGGGTGTGGATTCACGGTGGTGGATTTTCAGGAGGATCAGCTAATCAATTGCCATTTTTCGATGGACGGGCTTTGGCTGAAAAAGGCGACATCGTCGTAGTTACGTTGAATCATCGACTGAATACCCTGGGTTTTCTTGATTTAAGAGCTTTGGGAGGAAAATATTCAGAATCGGTAAACTTAGGTATGCAGGACCTTGTGGCTGCTCTTAGGTGGGTGAATGAAAATATCGAAAATTTTGGTGGAGATCCCAATACCGTTACCATCGACGGACAGTCGGGCGGTGGAGCAAAAGTGACCACTTTAACAGCAATGCCTTCGGCAGCAGGTTTGTTTCAACGGGCTATTGTTCAAAGTGGATCAATTCTTAAGGTTGGCGACAATGAGTTGAGCAAAAAGTTTGGCCTGGAATTCATAAAAGAATTGGGTATTACTCCTGATGAAGCCTATAAATTAGATGATTTTACCTACGAAGAACTGGTAAATGCGAGTAATCGGGCTGCAGCCCGTATGCGGGATATTGATGTACCGTTTATGATGCATCCGGGCCAGTGCCCAACCGTTGACGGAAAGTATATCACACAGCATCCCTTTGATCCAACACCTGCAGAATTTTCAAAAGATATCCCAATGCTTATTGGCTCTAATCTTAACGAGTTTGGTTACAGTAACCGTCAGCTTATCACGCCAAAAACCATGGATGAGGTGAAAGCAACTCTTGCTCAGCGTTATGGTGCCGAAAATGTGGTCAAATACATTGCTGCCTACCAAGAAGCGTATCCGGATGACGATCAGCCTCAACATATATTGGTAACCTCGGTTCGAAACATTGCTTTAGATCAGGCTTCCATTAAAGTTGCGCAGGGTGGTGCTCCGGTATATGTTTATCTTTTTGAATGGCAATCGCCGGTAAACGATGGAAGCCTTGGAGCCGCTCATGGAATGGAACTGCCTTTTATGTTTAGTAATATTGCATTGGCTCGTCGTTTAACAGGAGGCGGTGAGGATGCTTATGAATTAGCAGATAAAATAAGTTCAGCGTGGATTAACTTTGTAAAAACCGGTGATCCAAATTGTAAAAAATTACCCAAATGGCCGGAGCATACCCCTGAAAAAGGAGGAACCATGGTGTTTGATAATAAGTGCCAGGTGAAATATAAATTTGATCAATCACTAGTTGAATTAGTATCAACATTACCACCATTATTTAAGTAATAAAAACTTCACGAATTATGAAAAAGTCTATTTTTAATTTAGTTCTGGCAGCATTGTTTGCCACAAGTATGGTTTCATGTGCCAGTCAAGGCAGTAACGATACCACCGAAAAAACAGTTGATTCAGAATATAAAACGATAACGGTTACAAAAGATGTTCCTTACCGAGATGGCGAAAGCGATTCGTGGAAACTCGATTTGGCTATGCCGGCTAATTTCGGACCAGAAATCCGCCCGGCATTGGTAATCGTGCATGGAGGAGGATGGGCCATGGGATCGAAAAATGTTGATGTGTACCAAAAAATGATGGTGGATTATGCCCATAAGGGATATGTTACGATTAATGTTGAGTACCGTCTTACCGGAGAGGCTGAATTTCCGGCTTGTATTGAGGATGTAAAATGCGCAGTTCGCTGGTTACGTGCTCATGCCGGCAAATACGGTGTTGATCCGGACAGGATTGGTGCTTACGGACATTCGGCAGGTGCTCATCTTGCCTTGATGTTGGCAATGGTACCTGAGTCAGCCGTCTTGGAAGGCGATGGGGGATGGGATGATTATTCCAGCCGTGTAAATGTTGCCGGAGCCGGTTCGCCTCCAACCGAACTGGGGCGCGATGTACCGATGGCCAAAACTGAATGGTGGCCAATTGGTTATATTTCAGCCGATCAGCCTCCGTTATTTTTAATTCAGGGTACCGAAGATCCTGTCGTACTTCCTAAACGTACCGGCGATTTTGTTGACAAAATGAAAGCAGCAGGAGCCGATATTGAATACCTCGAATTACCGGGAGGCCATGGTGTAGCCTATGCCGAACAATTGGAAGTTACAGAGCCGGCACTTGCAAATTTTTTTGCCAAGCATTTAAATCCGGAATTATAATACCGTACCAAAATAGAACAACATGAATTTTGAACACATAAAAAGGACACTAAGAATACTCGCAGTTGTAACAAGCTTGTTCTTGTGCAGCTTTTTAATCTCCTGCACAAGTAATAAAACAAGTTCCGAAACCCGTATTTCCAGTCCTGGTAAATATGAAGGTTATAGTGAAGCAATTTATGCTGATGAATACAATCTTAGTTCTCAGTATGTTGAAATGAGAGATGGCGTAAAACTGGCGGTGGATATTTGTCGTCCAATAGATAAAGAAACGGGCAAAGTTGTAACTGATCCACTTCCGGTTTTATGGATGCACACTCCTTATAATCGCAGGTTTAATGATAATCAGCAAGAAACCATGACCGTTGAATGTTATGCAGGAACAGCAAGTAGATTGGTGAAATATGGCTATGTGGTTGCCACTGTCGATTTTCGAGGATTGTTTGCCTCTTTCGGGCACAATCAGGGCTACAACCGTGGAGAATGGATAAGTTCTGCCCGTTACGATGCCTATGATATTACCGAATGGCTGGCCGAGCAACCATGGAGCGATGGAAATATCGGAATGTGGGGGTGTTCAGCTACCGGTGGTAGTCAAATGCAGGCAGTTACTACTGCTCCTCCGCATCTGAAAGCGATTTTTCCTATGAGTTTCGAATTTGATGTTTATGACTTCCGTGTACCCGGTGGAATGACCGGAGTTAGAGGAGACGTTAGCCTCAGAAAGTCAGGAGATCCAACACCACAGAAAATTCGCGATGCATTGGCTGTTCCCGTTGATGGAGATACCGATAGTACTATGTTGAAAGCAGCAATAGCAGAGCACGCCGGAACAATTGAAAGCGAGGGGATTTTACTTTTTCGAGATAGCTATTCCCAAAATTTTACAGATGAAGATTCGAAACAATGGTGGATGAGAAGTAGTCCGTCAAATTATCTGGACGAGATTAATGCTTCCGGAGTTGCAATGTATATGGCTGTTAATTGGGATGAAGGTGCAACCAAGCCCGGGCCATTTTTTGCTATTAATAATTTTACAGTTCCTTCTAAACTTATTGTAGGTCCTGGCGTTCATTGTGATTGGTTTACGCCGCAGCAAATGACAGGTTTTGATATCGTTGTTGAAGAACGCCGTTTTTTTGATTATTGGCTAAAAGGTATCGACAATGGTATTATGGACGAAGATCCGGTTTATTATTTTACCTATAATGCCCCGGAAGGAGAAGAATGGAAATCAGCTGACGCATGGCCGCTGCCCGAGGAAAACAGAGTCCACTTTTTTCTTGGAGAAGGCAGTCTTAACCAAAATGAAACTGAATTAACGGATGGAGTAGATAAAACTACCGTAAATTATGATGTCAGACCCGGAGATCCCAATGCAAAAAACGGAGTACTGGTGTACGAAACGGCTCCACTTAACGAGGATGTTCAGATTACAGGCCATCCAACCATTAATCTTTGGGTATCTTCAACTGCCAGTGACGGTGATTTTGTTGCCACTATTCAAGATGTAGCACCAGATGGCGTTATAGAATCGTATAATTTTTATGGACAACTCCGTGCGTCATTGCGAAAACTGGCAAAAGCTCCTTATTATAATTTCGGATTACCCTGGCACAGTTTTCTGGAAGCGGATGAAATACCTCTTATTCCAGGCGAACCTGTTGAACTTGAATTCTCGATATTGCCGCTATCGATGATTTTCAAGGGTGGTCATAAGATTCAGCTCGTTATTAGTTTTGCAGGCAGGGGAACACCCAAGCTCGATCCGGCGCCAGAAGTAACCATATTTCGTGATGCAACGCATCAATCATATTTAACTTTGCCGATAATCGAAGGGTGGCAGTAATCATCGAAATTTGGAATTTTTGGCAAGTGAAAATATTCGATTTTGAAACATAAGAATGGGTCGAACAGGTTATTGTTTGGGTTCATTTTTTTATAGAATTATTCTGTTTAGTCCGACATAAAAATTCATGTCATATGAATGTGGTTAGAGACGTTCTACAGGTTTGCCTGTAATACGACTCATGTTTACCTTTCGGAGGTTGTCCCCACAACCAAAGAAAGGATAAAAACAATGAGTCGGTTTAAAAAGATGTCGCCTGCCATTTGACACTGTACGTACCATATCGTTTGGACTACCAATTATAGGTACAGAATATTGAAAGATAAATTGAAAGATGAAGTAGAACATTGCATTCGGATTTTTGCAGACCAAAAGCGAGGTTGGATAAAGGAGTTGAATATTCAGATCAACCACGTTAATTTGTTGATAGAAGTACCACACAAGGAATCCATATCGGATATAGTGGGGATTCTGAAGGGTCGGATGCGATTCGGGTGTTCAATCGGCTCAAAGAGCTAAAACACCGCCCCTATTGGGGCAATCATTTCTGCTCAAAAGGCTATTGAGTTGATACCGTGGGTCTGGACGAGGAAATGATAAGACGCTATGTAAAGTATCAGGAAGAACGAGAAAAGTAAGAAGAACGAAAATAACAAACGAGAGGGATAACAATCTGTTGCCTTCTTTGAGGGCAACGGTATTTTTACCCCTTACAGGGGTTAACTCAAATCCTCTTCCTCTGGATGGGGATTTTTACAATCAAGGTATTGGCACACCGAGGCTTTTTTGTAGAATCATAACAAGATCATCCGCAGAATGTGGTTCCGGGATAACCCAATTTGAACCGTAGATTAGTTTGGGGATGCCGCCCTTGCCGTTTTGAACAGTTTGCCCGTAAATTTGGACACAGGTTTTCATATACGATTCGATCCAGGGGTCTGACCAAGCGAGTTCGAAATTCGCCTGACCAACCAGTTCAACCGCTTTTGCCATGGTAGTCTCGAGGTTTCGGGCGTGCCAGCTGTTACCGGATTCAAATGTGAACATCCAGTTTTCGAAGGCGGGAAACATCTCTCGATTGGCTACCCATACCGCCAGGGCAATTTTTGCCAGTTCGCAAGAGTTTCTGAATGCGTCAGTATCTCGGGGGATGTAGGGGTTGCATTGGGTATTCAGTGGCGCCGGACATAATGCAAATGCCAACTGACCAGCATAGCGGCTAATTGCGTCTTCAAGCATGAAATGTATTTTCTGACAATGCGAGCATTGATAATCAAAGAGCAAGGTGACCATGTAAGGGGCATCAGGAGATCCTACCATTGGTGCAGCATTGTAATCGAGCACTGGTATTCTATGCGGTGATTCTCCGTCACTATATCTGATTGGAGAAGAATATCCGATCTGTAGCGCTACCATTATTCCCGCCATGAGCATTCCGCCCAAAGTCAGAGTAGTTACAGGCAAGGTATGTATCTGACTCCTCGCAACGGAAGAAGGTTCATTGAGGGCGATTTTCTGATTCTTTTCTGTGGAGTCATTCATAGTAAGGTCGAAATCTTTGATGGATCGCCAGATAACCAGTGCAGTCAACAGCAGGCCGGTGATGTGCATGGTTATACAGTTGACACAGAATTTTCCGATGATCCATTTCTGGATGATGGTAAACCAGATGGCACTTCCGGTTACCGAACCGACCAGTATCAACATGATACTCCAAGCTAGTCGTCTAATGGGGGTTTCTGTTACCGGCCCGATAAAAAAGCTGGCAACCAGAATCGCCAGGTATATCCCCATGGCCAAACCGGAGATAGGTATTACTCCTGCGATCATCGACCATTTGCTGTTGAGCACCTGTTCACACGAGCTGCCGCCACCACATCCAACTATTGATCCACCCTGCAGATAATGCCAACCTAGAATAGCGCTTAAAGCCAGAGCCAGCGTACTCAATCCCGTTAGTATCCAGCGCCACCAAGGCCAGGATTGTTGAAGACCATTTCTGTTTTTGTATGTACCCAAAATTCTATCCTCCTTTGTTTTGAAAATATAAAACTCCGCGAGATCTCAGTTTTCGGACTGGCCGCGGAGTTTTATATTTATTTTAATTTGTTCAATTTGTTGTACTAATTAGAGGTTCTCAGTATTGATTGGGCTCACCTGGAGTGGGAGCGTTGCTGGCAATTTGCGTACCAGCTTCATGCGCCTTAGTCAAAGGTGTGGCGAAAGTGATACCGCTACCGGACACCTGTGTCCCCTCTGCATATGCATTGGAAAGTGGCTTGGCTACAGTAATCGAATTGCTTGGATTATTACCGCCACCTGGTCCAAAACGAAATCGTGCAGCTGTGATGGAGGCAATAATGGCCAACTCCTTATTTTTGCCATTCTCTAGTGTAATGGTTTGACCAACGGCAAATCCTTGAACACTGGCAACAGGAATAACAGTTTCGCCTGCGCTTATTGCAGCGTTGACGGTGGTTCCACCAGTAGTGCCAATAATTGCAACAACAGCCGTCTCGCTGCTTTCTCCGCTGTCGATAATGACTTTTTGTCCATTTTTTAAGCCAGCTATACTTGCAACTTTCACATTGATAGAGCCGACTTCGGCGGCGGTTAACGTGGAAATCGCATTTTGAACAAAGAAATCACTGCAATTTGAATCTGTATCAATTCCGTCTGGAAAACGCCCAGAGCTTAAATTTGGTTCACTCCTTGAAGGGGATTCAAATCGTCCTCTCGAACGAACAGGTCTAGGGGCTTTGCATCCGCCTTCTCCTGCTCCGGAGGTGGCATGATAACCTTCAGCCACCCATGGGTCGACTAGCCACCCATAGTTTAGTGCGTCAACAACATTCCCTTTTGTGTCATGCAACACGATGCTACCGCCCTCGTTTGAAAAAGCCGGGCCACCAAACCACTGGTCGGGTGCCGGAGTCCCTTGGTAACCTTCATTTTTAACCTTCTCATTGCGTACAACGGCATTGATCTCATGGTTTCCAGAGAGAGGCATGTCAAGTGTGATACCGGTGCCGAGCGGCAGTACGGGCTCATTACTCGAGTGAGTAAAGGTTGTTGCCGGTTCGAAGCTGATTCCTGTACCCCAAGTGCTGAACGGCATGTTGGACGAATGATCGAATTTCAGAGGTTCTGCCAGATCCAGACCCGTTCCCGGATCCTCATCAGCGGTCAAGGGACCACGGAATGTGTTTCGAACCGATTGTGTGCCGACCCTTGTTACGGTAACCCACTCTATTCCGTGACCTTCGCTGTCGATGTCCAATCTGATTTTGTCGCCCACTGAAATATTTCCAATCGGATATACTTTAATATTGGTATCACCCGCTTTTGCATCCATTGATAACCAACCCTGTGTGCCGGGTTTGCCCACTTTGGTAACAGTGACTACTTCGTACTTTTCAACCGGGTTCATTGCAACGGGGTATGTTGCTCCATACCCGATAGCCATCTTCTGACCTACCTCGAAGCCGGCAACACTGGCAACTGGCACATTTGTTGACCCCTTCGGGATTGTGATTACCGGACCTTCAGGAAGGGGTTGCCATATGGTTGTTGGTGTTCCTGGTGCTGGATCGTGCCGACGCATTCCGAATCCATCTTCAGTAGTATGAGATCCGATACCCACAGCTGTACCAATTTTTACAATCTTACGTCTTTCTCTGTTTGAGCCTTCACCAATTTCGATTTCATCACCGACCGACATGCCGCTTGCGCTCCTGACATAGATGGTCGATTCTCCCTTTTGGGTCGGAACAGCCAAGCCTGAGTTAGCCAATCCTAACAAATAGAAGCTGCGTGGGGCGAGTTTTGTTCCTGTAGGAACTTTTATGGATGAGAACATTGGTAACTGGTGTGGGTGCATAATAACAGCCCAGCTGGAGATATCAATATCACTATTACTGGCATTATAGAGTTCTATAAACGAGTTTGTTGAGTTGGATCCGTCGCTGATACGGAATTCATTGATCTTGATTGGGCTGACGTTGCGTACTTTTTCAGCTGCCGTCTCGGATTGTTTTTGACCGTTAGAATTTGTCCAAGAAGCTTTACCAACAAGATCACCGTTGAAGGAGTCTGACCCGGAAGTAACTGTGAAGGTTGCATCCACACTCACACCAGGCGATATAGGTTCAATGAACTTTTTTGATGTTTCTTTGGTGTTTAAAACAACCGCAGTCCAACTTTTAGGCACAGAAATGCCCAATGTAAGATCTTTCACAGGTGCACCAGTCGTATTTGTAAATGTTAGGGTTGTGTTCTGCAGCGAACCCGGTGAGAATGTTTGCAGACCAGGAGGTGTATCGGTTGCATGTGCCGGGGCTATACTCAGACGCTGAACATCATATCTAGCAGCCACTATATTAGCCTGTATCTTCTGGTTGGTTTCCTCAGATGGGTATGTGCCCGCTGCTGTCATGGCAGCTTCGTAGAAGGTACCCTGAGAATAGTTGTTGTTGTCTCCCCCGTTACCCAATACGATTGCTCCCTGTTTGCGCATCGGATCATAACTGTTTCTATCGTTAATGATGCGGGGACCGTCGAACATTACTACTAAATCACTTCCTTGAGCATCTCCGCCCATCATTCGCCATTTACCAGATGCGCCATCAGCTGTTGCGGTCACAAAGCGCCAGTTTATACTTGGCAGGTCAGGGCAGTACTTATCATTTGGAGAGGGATTAACGCACCCAACAAGGTTGTTTTCCTGGTCTGTCATGATCCATGGACCTGGGCCATGGCCGTAGTACCATAAACTCGCATTACCGAAGTAGGTAGTTTCCATTGTTCCGTCGCCGTCATCTCGGCTGTCGGTTTCTCCATTACCATAATCGAAGCAGCAACCATCGTTGAAGTGATGCCCGCTAATAACCCAGTACTGACCTTCTGCCTGGTCGTCAACTGCAGTGCCTTTCGCGTCATTCAAACGAAGCCCCATGCCAGGTGCGATAAAAATTCCGTAAACCTTATGGTCATTGAGTGTGATTGGTGCCATATTAGCCAAGGGCAAATTATTAAAGCCTCCCATAGAAGGGCCGATAAACGCGCCACGAGGAGCCTGTACGAGGTGATTGCCTTTGCCTGACTGGTCGTAAAGCGTCGTGATCCAGCAGTAGGTGTCGGCACAAAATTCATCTTGAGCAGCAGCATCGGCATATCCGCCCGGATCGCCCTCGCTGGGCTGGACTACACCGATATCGAGGGTTTTGCCGTCCGATTGGCGCATAACCTGGTATAAAGGACCATTGTAAGATGCGTACAGCGCACGGGTACTACTATGGGCAGCCACGCATGGGCAGTCTCCATCGGCATAAATATCACACGGACCTTCCGGTCTGGGTGGAACAGCGGTGGCCCCGGATTTTGCGATCACCATCATTGCAGCGGCAGGTATTATGAGCGCCAGTGCGAGAATGATCATTAAACGATTTTTCATTTTCATGTATATTCTCCTTTTTAATAGATTTAATTAATATTGTTTTTTAAGGTCACTGATAATTTTCTGATCTGTTTTTGGGGATCAATAGCAATAATTCCTGCTTTATCGAAGATAATTGTATCAATCATTGAAAATCATTTTAATTCAAGTTAAAACTCTATCGTTGGCCATTCCGACCGATCCCATTTTATTTCTTTGAGAACCAACTTTGAGCGGCCTCTGTCATTTTTATCGTATCCGTGGGCAACGAAATAGGTTTTCCCATAGAAATCGTAAACGGCACAATGACCGATAGCTGCATAGTCTTCCGTTTCACCGGCAACAAATGTCCCTCCTCCGGCATATAACGGTACACCGTTTTTATCGTAGTAAGGACCTCTGATATCTCTGGAGCGCCCTACAACTACATTGTAATTGCTGTCCAAACCTCGGCAACAATAGTCAAGGGAGACGAATAAATAGAAATACTGGTGTCTGCGGTATATGAAAGGAGCCTCGATCGTTCCATCTCCCGGGTCAGTATCGGGCATACCAAAAGTCCGTTCTTGTTGGGCAATGGTATACCATTCTTGTGGTTCAGCCAGTGATTTCATATCAGGTGCAAGTTTCACAAGTTTGATTCCGCCCCAAAATGAACCAAAAGAAAGCCATCCTGTGGTTTCCCCTCCGAAACGGCGCTCAAAATAAACATTGGCATCAATGGCGTTCCAAAAATCGCGGTTGGGTATCGACTGAACGATCATACCATGGTCTACCCATTTGTAGTCAGGACTATCCTGATCGAGCGTTGTATTGGTCATTACTCCAATGGCTGATGTATTTTTTGCAAAGGCAGAAGGTGAATAATAGAGATAATAGGTACCATTTAAGAACTGAATGTCAGGTGCCCAGTAACCACCGCGGTACCCTGGTATAATATCATCAGTCACCCATTCTAGCTTGCTTGGAACCGGTTTTATGTTTGTCCAGTTTTCGAGATCGGTACTTTTGGCCATACCCCCTCCGGTAACAAATAAGTAAAAGGTACTATCCTGCTTAACCATCACTGGGTCGTGGGCCACAAAACCATTTGATTCACGATTGGGTATAGGATTCTGTGCTGTGGCTGCATGTGCAAAAATGAATAAGCAGAAAAAAGATAATTTCAAGAGTCGGTTAATTATTTCCATAATTGATGATTTTTTTGCCTTTAGAAAAGCAGGCAATGGGTTACACTAACAATGTTTTATCAATGAACACCTTCTTCGGATGTCCGTTGCAATAAATTTAGACTCATTTTTGAGTTCGAATTTTCAGAAATCAACCAAAAGCTTAAAGAAATAGGGCTTTATTGTATTTTCGGATGCCGGGTCACCGTTAAGGCATGAATGGCTCGGCTTTTGATTTTACACCTCCTCATTTTTGCGTTAATCTTGTTTAAGCGAAACGGCAGGCCAACCTTTCTTGTCCCATGCAATTTTTTCGATCAGCAGTCTTGACCGACCATTTTCATTGGCATCATACCCGTGGAAAACCAAATAATCAGTTCCGTCGTAGCTCACAACAGCATTATGACCTACTCCGTGCCATTTTTCATTGCCAGCCAACACGATGGTTCCTCCTCCCAAAGCCATCGATTTTCCCTCTTGGTCAACAAAGGGGCCTGTCAATTTTCTTGAACGCCCGACAATCATTTTATAAGTGCTGTTTGCTCCTCTGCAACAGTAATCTATCGATGCGAACAAATAATAATAGTCCCCTCTTTTGAATACGAATGGAGCTTCAATTGCATTAGGTCCCGCATTACTGTCGGGTGAAGGCGATCTGGAGGTTTCAGGCCTTTCTTTTCGGGAAGCAATAGTAGGCAGGGTTTCCAGGTTGTCGTTCACAGTTAACGCATTTGGTGTGAGTTTAACCAATTTCAGACCGTCCCAAAACGACCCAAATGTGAGGTAGGGGTGTTCGGTTTCATCGAGTATGAAGTTCGGGTCAATAGCATTCCAGTTAGTTTTTCCGGGTATCGATTGAATTACTTTCCCATGATCGACCCATTGAAAATCGGGATCAGCAGAATCGAGGGTCTTATTTGTGGCTACACCAATGCATGAGGTGTTTTTACCGAATGCGGAAACAGAATAATACAAATAATACTGTCCATTGAAAAAAGTAATATCGGGAGCCCAAATATGTCCTCTGAATCCGGGGACGGCTTCAACAGCCCAATCCGGAGCTTCGGTAAATACATTATTTTCTTTCTTCCATTCTTTCATATCGGTTGACGACCAGACACTGATGCCCATGCCGGTACAGAACAAATAGTAGGTGTCATTTTGTCGAATCATGACGGGGTCGTGAACAGATATTCCCTGGCTGAAGGATTGAAAACTCAGGGCAAGCAGAAATAGCAATAAGACTGTGATATGTATCGTTTTCATAAGTTGTGATTTTTGGGAAAAAAAAGGGGGCATTTTAAAATGCACCCCTGATTTGTTAAAAGGTTATTTCAACGAAACTAATACAACAGATTTGGCAGGTAATTTTACTTTTAACAGATTTCCTTCTGTTTTTGCTCCTGAAAAATCAACGGTTTTAATATATTCCGGATTGTCGAAGGAGTTAATGTCAGTTATGTTCTTTGATGTAAGTACCTTTGCTTTAACGGATTTAATTTTAAGTCCGAGCGCAGCCAGGGATGCTTCAACCGGGATCTCCTGGTTGGGATCAATGTTCACAAAAGTAATATTCACAGTGCCAGATTCATCTTGTGATGCTGAAGCATTTACCGCTGGCAGGCTGGTATAGCCCAACATTGAGTATGCCGGTGTTTCAAGTTGAATGGGTAAATATTTGGCATCATGATGGACCTTATACAAATCGAATACATGATAGGTCGGGGTTAATAACATTTTTTCATCCTTGGTCAGAATCAGTGCTTGAAGGACATTAACTGTTTGTGCCAGATTGGCCATCCGGACCCGGTCGCAGTGATTGTTGAAAACATTTAGCGTTGAACCTGCAATTAATGCGTCTCGCATGCTGTTTTGCTGGTATAAGAATGCCCTGTTTGTTCCCGGCTCAACATCAGTCCATATTCCCCACTCGTCAACAACCAGTGCTACTCGTTTGTCGGGATCATACTTGTCCATAATCCGGGAGTGTTCTCGAATCAATTCGTCCATTCTTAGACAATTTTGCATGGTAACATAGTAAGTTTCCTCGTCAAAGTCTGTTGCAGAACCGGATAGTCTTCGAAATCCGGAACGTCCGCCTGGGCCGCCGAATGGGCTTCTACCTCTTGTCGCTTCTGGTGTTTCGTTTCCTAGTGAATAGTCAAGGCGAAGTGGTGAACTGCCACCACGAGGATGTGTGTAATAATGAAGCGACAATCCCCACATTCTTCTCGGGCCAATTTCGCGCATCAACACTTCAGTCCAGTTATAGTCTGCTACGTTTGCGCCTGCGGCAATGCGATTTACCCGTGCATTCGGATAATTTTCAACAAAGTTGTTGAACTGTCGGTATAGATCGGCATAATATTCGGGCCGCATACTACCACCGCATCCCCAACTTTCGTTTCCGATCCCTACAAATTGAACATTCCAGGGATCATCTTGCCCGTTTTCTTTACGAAGATCGGTCATTGGACTTTTACCTTCAAAGTTGAGGTATTCAACCCATGAAGCCATTTCCTGAGGCGATCCGGTGCCAACATTGCCACAAATAATTGGCTCAGTTTGCAACAGGGCACAGAGGTCGAGAAACTCATGAGTTCCAAAACTATTATCTTCTGTTACATTTCCCCAAGTGGTATTGATCAGTGTCGGACGTTGAGCATTCGGACCAACACCATCACGCCAGTGGTATTCGTCGGCAAAGCATCCTCCGGGCCATCGCAGATTAGGGATTTTTACATTTCTTAAAGCTTCTACAATGTCCAGTCGAATTCGCCCATCTTTTGGTATATTCATATGTTCATTCACCCAGAAGCCGTCATAAATACAACGGCCTAGATGTTCAGAAAAATGGCCATAAATATGTTTGTTAATGACTAGATTATCAACATTTGGGTTGATACTTATTTTCGATGATTCCTGAGCAAAGGCACAGCAGGCAGATATAATGATTAATGTGGCAGCTATGATATTTTTCATAAGTATAAATTTTCAAGTTGTGCGTTTTTTAATTTGCGTAATTCAAATTATAGTTTTTCTTGGTTGTCGCCGGAATGAAGCAAACATGGGTATACATTTAGTTGGAGGTAGCATATGCTCGCTTGACTTGTTGAACGGGCATTTTTTATCATTGTAATTTGCCTCTCAATTATTATTTTCCAGTTGGAC
>JAFGBL010000156.1 GCA_016933115.1 Bacteroidales bacterium
CGTGAATGAGATATTTGAAGATATTAGACTTGTTGGAGCACCGCCATCCAATATTGGGAAATTCGGAGGTGATACGGATAATTGGGTCTGGCCTAGGCATACTGGGGATTTTTCCATCTTCAGGATTTATGCTGATAAGGATAATAAACCGGCACCGTATTCTGAAGAAAACGTACCCTATAAACCCAAAAAGCATTTGAATATTTCGCTTGATGGAGCAGAGGAAGGCGACTTTACGTTCATATTCGGATATCCGGGAAGCACACAGGAATATATCCCATCGTGGGCTGTTGATATGCAGGTGAATGTGATCAACCCGATCCGTATCGATTTGAGGGGGAAGCGAATCGATATTTTTAAGAAATATATGGAGCAAAGCCCCGAAATCAGGATTCAATATGCCGCCAAACAAGCCGGTATTAGCAATGGATGGAAAAAATGGATCGGAGAAAACCGTGGCATCAACAGACTGAAAGTGATCGACCAGAAAAAGAATTTTGAAAGTGAATTTATCATTTGGGTTGAATCATCTGCAGAACGGATTGAAAAGTATGGAAATTTATTGGCAGAGTTGGAAAAGCAGTACAATAGTTTATCGGAAATCAGCTATTTCTCTACATACCTCACCGAAGCCGGGCTGGGGATTGAGGCTGTGCGTTTTGCCCGAACATTCGAAAGATTGGTTGACTATTCAAAACTTAAAAAGGAAATTGATGAGAATAAATTGAATGAACTGGTAAGTGATCAGAAGAATAGAACCGAATCCTTTTTCAAAGATTACCAGCCTGCTATCGATAAGGAAGTCTTTGCAGTTATATTAAAAGATTATTACGAGCGTACCCACAATGGATCAATGGCTGATGAATTGCGGATTCTGTATACTAAATACAAGGGAGATTTTAATGTTATGGCAGATGAAGTTTTTGCAAAATCTGTCTTTGTATCGAAAGAAAAGATGAATGAATTTCTGGATCATTACAAAACTTCAAATGTAAAAAAGCTTGAACATGATCCGGTTTACAAATTGGCATCATCCTTTGCAGGACTGTATTACCAGCAATTAATCCCCGTTATCAGAGCCAAAAACAATCATATCGATAGCCTGATGAGGATATTTATGCAAGCCCAGATTGAAATGCAACCCATGAAGAAGATATATCCCGATGCCAATTTTACCCTGCGTGTTGCCTATGGAAATGCAGATGGGTACAACCCTGATGATGCAGTATTTTACCGTCATTACACAACGCTGGAGGGAATCATGGAAAAGGAAGACCCCGAGATTTATGATTATGTGGTTGAGGATAAACTGCAGGAGCTTTACCAGAAAAAGGACTATGGTGTTTATGGGGATGAGGATGGTTCGATGCATGTTTGCTTTACTGCCTCCAACCATACAACAGGCGGCAATTCAGGTAGTCCGGTGCTGGATGCTGATGGCAACCTTATCGGCATCAATTTCGACCGGTGCTGGGAAGGAACCATGAGCGACATTTACTATGATTTGTCACAATGCCGGAATATTGCTTTGGATATCAGGTATTGTTTATTCATTATTGATAAATTTGCAGGAGCCGGACATTTGGTGGATGAGATGACGATTGTTGATTTAGAGTTGATTTTTGATTAGAAAAATATATTTGGAGTAAAAAGTCAACAGTTGGAGTCAGCAGTGAGAAGCTGGTAATTAGTGAATTTATTAATATATAACATTGAACATGATCAAAATCTATCACAATCCGCATTGTAAAAAATCCAGGGCCGGATTGCAGCATCTGAAGGAAAAAAATGTTGATTTTGAAGTTGTGGAGTATTTGAAAAATCAGGTCACGGAAAAGGAATTGAAGAATATCCTTATGAAGATGAATGCCAAACCGACGGATATCATCCGCACTCAGGAGGAGATTTACAAAAAGCAATTCAAGGGTAAAAATTTCACGGATGAAGAGTGGATCAAAATACTGTTGGAAAATCCAAAACTCATTAAACGGCCAATCATTGTCAAAGATTATAAGGCTGTTTGGGCCGAACCGGCAGAAGAAATGGACAGGATGTTTGATTAGTGAATGGTGATCCCGATAGCAATCGGGAGTGAATAGTGAAAGGTGAATGGTGGAGTTGTTTTGAATTTAAAGTTTTAAAATAAGATATCATGGATTACAGAATTGAGAAAGACACCATGGGAACAGTTGAAGTTCCTGTGGACAAATACTGGGGAGCACAGACACAACGCTCCAAAATGAATTTTCAGATTGGAGAACCTGCTTCAATGCCCATTGAGATTATCCGGGCATTTGCCTACCTGAAGAAAGCGGCTGCTTTCACCAACAAGGATTTGGGAGTTCTATCGGCTGAAAAAGCCGAACTGATCGGTAAAGTTTGTGATGAAGTACTGGCAGGCAAGTTGGATGACAATTTTCCATTGGTCATCTGGCAAACAGGTTCGGGAACCCAATCGAACATGAACATGAACGAGGTGGTTGCCAACCGGGCCCATGTGCTTGCAGGTGGTAAACTGGGAGATGGAAAGCGCAGCATTCATCCCAACGACGATGTAAACAAATCGCAATCATCGAATGATACTTTCCCGACGGCCATGCATATTGCAGCTTATCAGATGATCGTTGAAACCACGATCCCTGGTGTGAAATTATTGCGGGATACCCTCGCGGAAAAAGCCAGGGCATTTTATGACATCGTCAAAACCGGCCGTACCCACCTGATGGATGCAACTCCGCTTACACTTGGACAGGAATTTTCAGGTTATGTTTCGCAACTCGACCACGGATTAAAAGCACTGGAACATACCCTTGATCATTTACTCGAACTGGCACTGGGTGGAACCGCAGTTGGAACCGGTATCAACACTCCTCCCAATTATGCTGAAAAGGTAGCACAAAAAATTGCCGAATTAACCGGCTATCCTTTCAGGACAGCGGAGAATAAATTCGAGGCTTTATCAGCGCATGATGCCATGGTAGAAACCTCAGGAGCGTTGAAAACACTTGCCGTCAGCATGATGCATATCGCTAATAATACACGGATGCTGGCCAGCGGTCCCCGTTGCGGAATCGGAGAAATCCAACTTCCGGCCAACGAACCGGGCTCTTCCATCATGCCTGGGAAGGTAAATCCGACCCAAAATGAGGCCCTCTCGATGGTTTGTGCACAGGTGATCGGAAACGATGCTGCAATAACCGCAGGGGGAATGCATGGACATTTTCAACTGAATGTATTTAAGCCTGTAATGATTTACAATTTACTTCAGTCAGCTCGTTTGTTGGGAGATGCCAGCGTATCATTCAACAATAATTGCGCAATTGGTATTGAACCCAATCTCCCATTTATCAAGAAAAACCTGGATAACTCATTGATGTTGGTAACAGCGCTCAACACGCACATCGGCTACGAAAAAGCTGCCGAAATTGCCAAAAAGGCACACAAGGAAGGTTCAACGCTTCGTGAAGCTGCAGTTGGTTTGGGGTATGTTACAGATGAACAATTCAATGAGTGGGTCGATCCCAGGAAAATGATCTGATATTCCGTTATTTGAACGCCACTTTATTGATGTAAAATACCGTTCGCTTACTACCATCTACCAAAGAGTTGTTTTTGATGGTCTGGAATCCGTATGCGATGAAATAATTATCGTACCAATATTCCATATTGCTCTTGGTATCCTCCATGACTTTGTCGTTAACAAAAGTTGTTTCAAGCGGGTAATATTCCACGCCTTCCACCACATCCGGACCCCTTATGATTTTAGCCCCGATCTTACCTTCGCGGTTGTATGCCATAATGATTTCGTCTTCTTCAAATAGAACACTCACCCTATTCTCCAACTTGAACGTTAGAATGTTGAATATTTCCATTCCGTTGTCCCAGATTTTATTTCCGTCTAAATCGAAACAGGAAATAAAAGCATTAAAATACTTGTACCCATCGAATACTGCATAAGATACGGGAACAGCGTGGCCATAATAATCGTAATAGGTGGAGGTCACGGTGTGGTATTCTTCGTAAAAAGCCTCGGCGACAAAATAATACAAACTGTCCCTGAAAACTATGTCATGCAGCAAAAGGTCAAAATCGACGGAATATTTATCTACTTCATCCTCGTCTTTATCCGCTTTCTTTTTAGCCTGGTGATATTCCTTGCTCCTGAGGTACCCAGTCATGTTTTCCAGTTCGAGGAAATTGAAATATTTGGCCGATACAACACTCGATCCGAAAATTTTAGCGGAATAAAAGCCTGAAGCGGTTTTAGAAAAATAATCATTGCTGCTTACGGTCCCTTTTTTTACAAAATCATACGTTCCGATCACCATGTACTCATTCTCACTGACCGTGGTAAGCTTGGCCGAATTGAATTTCCTTTCATCCTGCGGAACCAGTTTAAATGCATTAATCTCTGAAAGGTCTGCATTAAATTCCTTGATCAGCATGTAATACACGGTACGGGATTCATAAATATTAAAAATCGCAAACAGGGAATTTTTCGCGGTATCCTCCATGAGGCTCACAAACTGCGATTCAAAATCTTCTACATTGAAAAGGGGTTTTGTTTCCTTTGATAAGGTATTCATGGTATACAGGGCTGAATACTTTTCCTGGACGTTGAGTCCGACAACCATATTCTCATTAAAAGTATCAAATGCCACAACCTGTGAATTTTCAGGCAACAACCCGCTGAAAAGTTCATACATACCGTCTGTCAGGTTGATCTTCAGTACCTGGCAATTATATTGTTCCGATTTTCTTTTGTCGGAATTGTAGAACAGAACAAACAAGAAGTTGTCTTTCACCAGGTCTTTCCGGTAAGTCATGTTATCAAAAATGGGAACATCCTTTTTCCAGGTTTCCTGCATAAATTTATTGTATAAAACGAAAACCCAGAATTTGTAAACATCCTGTTTTAGGGTGGTTTCATAAAACAACGCCAGGCCGGCTTCACCGCAACTCTCCACTTTGTAGGTAGCTGCATCCGATTTGGTTTCGATCTCCAACCTTAGCAACGGATCGCCCTGGGCATATAAATTGAATGTAAATGGAACCAGGAACAAGAAAAGTAAAAGGATCGGGAATAATTTTTTCATTATAGGGTTGTTTACCGGAAAACTGACCATATTCGCAAAAATAGATATTAAATTTTTATCTAAAACGCAATTTGGATTTAATTATTTGCCCCTTTGTCTCCGATATTTTTTTTCGACTGACCATATAAAAAATCCGGAAACCCTTAAATGACAGGATTCCCGGATTATGATAGTTGTTAAGATATTATTGTTACATTATCTGATAATCAGTTTTTTTGTAACGGTTCCTTTATTCGGGTCGGTGAATGCTACAAAATACATTCCTTTCTGTAAGCCCGATACATCGATCCATTCAGAATTTCCTGTCAATTCATAGATGGCTACCGTTAACCCTGAAACGGTCAGCAGGCGGACCGAATTAAATCCTTCGACTTGTTTGTCGATGAAGAAATTATCGGTTGCCGGATTGGGATAAACCCGGATATTTCCGGCAACCTCCGAAAGTTCGCCGATACCCGTTTCCTGTTGGCCTGTGATCTCGATCTCGTCAAGTTCCCAGGTAGCCGATTGCGAGCTGGTGGAGGTGAAATGGAATGCCACATATACATTTTCACCATTAAAATCCGAAATATCGATCTCACCGGAAGAAGTCCATTCAAAGAATCCTGATGACATGGTAAATGATTTGGTTGTCCAGGTAGCGGCGTTGGGATCTCCGTTTCCATCGTAATCTTCCGAAACCTTGACCTCCAGGTCGGGCCCCGTATAACTTTTCGCATTCTGGAAGGTAAGCCGTTCATTCAGGTATTTGCTGAAATCCATTGGAGGTGAGATCAACCAGTCGTCGTTTTGGTAAGCTTGTCCTTCGTAACCACTCATTTGAGCACAAGGTGAATAATTGATCCCATAGCTGTTGTCGCGCGTCCATTGCTGAGCACCTTCAACCGAAACAGGTGTCCAGAGACCCCAGCCCTGGTCAAAATTCTCATATTCTATTGTAACGTCCACTACATTCGTTGTTTTTGCGTTTGCTGTCGGTGGTGTGCCGTCTGTTTTGTAATTGATGTCCGAACCGCTATTCGTAAATGAATAAATAGCAAAGTAGTAAGTAGTATTGGATACCAAACCTTTGTTAAAGGTAAAGGATTCCTCATCGTAATCAACATAAACAGCGGCTTCACCGTCTCCGAGGTCGGAATCAACCTGAATGGGCACACCATCAACCGGAACCGTGAGTGTTTCACTTGTATTTGCAAAAATAACATATCCCGAAGGTAGCGTAGCCCCTGTTGCATCCGTCCAGGTGGTTTTGACCGACAAGCCCAACCCTGTGGCTGCAAAGCTTTCCGGGTAATTGGTCGGTTCGGGCTGGATGATGTACTCTTCGTCACCGGTGATCTTTATTTCATCAATTTCCCACGTGGCTGATTGTGAGGTAGTAGATGTGAAGTGGAAAGCCACATAAACCGATGATCCATCAAATTCTGAGAGGTCAATATCCCCCGATAAGGTCCACTCAAAGAATCCCGGTGACATGGTAAAGCCTTTGGTGACCCAAGTTGCTGATAAAGGATCGCCGCCACCATCGTAATCGGTCGATATCTTTACCTGCAAGTCAGGACCGGTATAACTTTTTGCATTGTAAAATATCAGCTTTTCGTTTGCCGTATTGTTGAAATTCATTGCCGGCGAGATCAGCCAGTCATCATTCTCATAAGCCTGTCCTTCGTAACCGCTCATCTGCGCACAAGGCGAGTTGTTGATGCCATAGCTGTTATCGCGCGTCCATTGTTGCGCACCGGTGACTGAAATCGGTGTCCAATCACCCCAGCCATCATTGAAGTTTTCGAACTCGATGGTTACCTCCACAACATTGGCTGTTGCTGCATTTGCTGTAGGCGCTGTTCCGTCGGTTTTGTAATTGATATCCTGACCGCTGTTTGTGTATGGGTAAATAGCAAAATAATGGGTGGTATTCGGATCGAGGCTGCTGAAAGCACCGTCTTCCACGCCGTAGTTCACATTCAGCGTTCCCGTTCCGTCCGACAAATCACCATCATTTGCCACTGGTACTCCATCCTGGGGTATAGGCAGGTAATCGCTGGTTCCGGCAACTATAAGATAAGCCTCCGGAATTTGAAATCCGGTTGCATCGTTCCAGCTAAGATGGATGGTGGTTCCGTTTGCATCGGCAGCAAAACCGGTCGGGTAATTTGTTGGTTCGGGCAAAGCTGAGTTGTCTTCAATCAGGATTTCGTCGATTTCCCAGGTGGCGGCATCTGCATTGGTTGAAGTGTAGTTGAATGCCACATAAACTGTGGAGCCATTAAATCCAGAAAGGTCAATTTCTCCCGATTCGGTCCACTCAAAGAAACCCGGTGAAATTTCAAAACTCAATGTAGTCCAGGTTGCCGTGTATGGATCGCCTCCGCCATCATAGTTCGTCGAAACCTTCAAAGTCATGTCAGGACCTGTGTAACTTTTCGCATTGTAAAAAGTCAGGATCTCATTGTTGTAATTATCAAGATTCATAGGCGGAGAAATCAGCCAATCGTCATTCTCATAGGATTGCCCGGCATACCCGCTTACCCTGGCACATGGCGGTTCGGGAAAACCATAATTATTGTCAACCACCCATTGCTGTGAGCCCATTACACTGATGACCGTCCAGTTGCCCCAGCCATTGCTGAAATTCTGATATTCAATAACAGGTGAATAACCGGTTGATGCATCAGCCGTCGGGGCTTCACCGTCATTTTTATAATCGGTATTCGCGCCGCTGTTGGTATAGGGATAAATGGAAAAATAGTAAGTCGTGGTTGGGCTCAGGTTAGCGAAAATGGCTTCTTCCTGTCCGAAATCCACGTTTAAAGCTCCTGAACCATCCGACAAATCAAGATCGTTTACTACGGGTGAGCCATCAAACGGAACAGGCAATTGGGAATTGGTTCCTGCGAAAATGATATAGGCATCGGGCAATTGGTCACCTGTTGCATCGTCCCAGTTCAGGACAATGCTGGTTCCTGCAGCATTGGCCTCAAAATTATTTGGGTAATTGGTAGGTTCGGGCTGAACTATATATTCCTCTTCTCCGGTGATCATGACTTCATCAACTTCCCAGGTTTTGGCTGCCGAAGTTGTTGAAGTATATTTGAATGCTACATAAACCGCATTTCCATTGAATCCTGAAAGATCGACCTCACCACTTAAAGTCCAGGTGAATGATCCGGAAGACATGATATAGGAGAGGTTTGTCCAGGTAGCACTATTCGGGTTACCTGATCCCGAATAATCGGTCGAAACTTTCAATTCCATATCCGGACCAGAGTAATTGGCAGCGTTGTAAAATGTGAGTTTTTCATTTTCATAATCATCTAAATTCAATCCCGGAGAGATCAACCAGTCTTCATTGGCCAGGTAACCACCGTTGTAACCACTCATTTTTGCACAGGGAGAATTATTGATCCCATAAGTGTTGTTTCTGTCCCAGACTTCACTCCCGGTGACGGAGACCGTGGTCCAGTTACCCCAGCTAACATCGAAGTTTTGGTACTCGATGGTAACCACAATAACCGATCCTGTGGTTGCCTGCGCTGTGGGGGCTGAACCATCATTCTTGTAATCGGTATTAGCACCGTTGTTGGTATAAGGATAAATAGCAAAATAATAGGTTGTGGCTGCTCCAAGATTTCCAAAGGAAGCCTCCTGATCTCCATATTCTATATTTAAAGCACCGGAGCCATCGCTCAGATCGGTATCGTCCGGTACAGATGTGCCATCCACAGGAATCGGTAATGAGGCTTCCGTCCCTGCATAAATGAGATATTGGTCTGGAAGTTGTGTGCCGGTTGCATCGTCCCAGGTTAATGTAATGCTGGTTCCTGATGGTGTTGCAGTAAAATTTTGCGGATAGTTCGTCGGTTCAGGCTGGATAATATATTCCTCCTCGCCTGTAATGAGAATTTCATCCACTTCCCAGGTCTTTGCTGCAGAGGTAGTCGAAGTATATTTAAATGCTACGTAAACAGCGCTTTCGTTAAATCCCGAAAGGTCAACCTCTCCGCTTAATGTCCAGGTAAATGATCCTGAAGACATGATGTAAGAGAGGTTTGTCCAGTTTGCACTGTTCGGGTTGCCTGATCCAGAATAATCGGTTGAAATCTTCAACTCGAGATCCGGTCCTGAATAGTTCGCAGCATTGTAAAAGGTCAGTATTTCGTTTTCATAATCACTTAGGTTCAATGCAGGTGAAATGAGCCAGTCTTCGTTTGCTAAATACCCGCCATTATAACCGCTCATTTTTGCACAGGGTGAATTGTTGATCCCGTAACTGTTGTTTCGATCCCAGACTTCCGAACCGGTAACTGAAATCGTAGTCCAATTACCCCAGCTATCATCAAAGTTTTCGTATTCGATAGTAACCGTCACCACATTGCTGGTTGTGGCATTGGCAGTGGGAGCAGTTCCGTCATTCTTAAAGTCGATATTTACCCCTGAATTTGTGTATGAATATATCGAAAAATAATAGGTCGCCGCCGGGTCGAGTCCACTGAATGAAGCTTCTTCAACACCATAATTAATATTCAAAGCGCCTGCACCATCGCTCAAGTCGGTGTCGTCAGGTACCGGCGTTCCATCAACCGGAACAGGCAGGTTTGAATTAGTACCGGCATATACCAGGTATTTGTCGGGAAGTTGTGTACCGATAGCATCATCCCAATTCAGATAAATGGTCGTTCCGGATGCAGTTGCAACAAAGTTTGTGGGATAATTGCTTGGTTCCGGATCGATGGTGGTCTCTTCTTCGCCGGTTATGAGAATTTCATCAACCTCCCAGGTTTTGGCTGCCGAAGTGGTCGAAGTGTATTTAAATGCCACATAAACAGCATTCCCGTTGAATCCAGCCAAGTCAACTTCACCGCTTAAAGTCCATGTAAAGGATCCTGTAGACATAATATAGGAGAGATTCGTCCAGTTTGCGTTATTCGGATTACCAGAACCGGTATAATCGGTTGAAACTTTCAGCTCGAGGTCCGGACCGGAATAATTGGAAGCATTGTAGAATGTCAGCTTTTCATTTTCATAGTCATATAAGTTCAGTGCTGGAGAAATGAGCCAGTCTTCATTTGCAAAATATCCACTATTGTATCCACTCATTTTTGCGCATGGGGTATTATTGATCCCATAGGTGTTGTTCCTGTCCCAAACTTCACTTCCCGTAACAGAAATCGTTGTCCAGTTACCCCAGCTATCATCAAAGTTTTCATACTCAATTGTAACGATATTAACATTGGAAGTTGTAGCATCGGCAGTTGGTGCAGTCCCGTCGTTTTTGTAGTCGATGGCAGAGGCGCTGTTTGTATAGGAATAAATCGAAAAATAGTAGGTTGTAGCGGGATCGAGGCCGCTGAATGAAGTTGTTTCCACACCATATGCGATGTTCAGGGCTCCGGATCCATCGGAAAGGTCCGTGTCATTAGGTACTGGAGTTCCATCTGCAGGCACGGGCAGGGAGGAATTAACTCCGGCGTAGATCAGGTAATTTTCAGGTAACTGGGTTCCGGTAGCATCTGTCCAGCTTAAGTTAATGGTTGTACCAGTGGCTGTTGCACTGAAATTGGTAGGGTAATTTGTCGGCTCAGGCAAAGTAACAATTTCTTCAATTAAAATATCATCCACTTCCCAGGTAGATGCTTCTGTATTGTTGGAAGTATATTGAAATGCCACATAAACTGCCGAACCACTGAATCCAGAAATATCTATTTCACCACTTGCAGCCCATTCAAAGAAACCGGGTGACATGTTATAAGTAAGGGAGGTCCATGTTGCATTGTTGGGATTTCCACTTCCCGTATAATCGGTTGATACCTTCAGTTGCAAGGGATCTCCGTCGTAACTCATGGCATTGTAGAAAGTTAGAACCGCATTGTCATAATTGTTGAGGTTCAAAGCCGGGGAGATCAGCCAGTCTTCATTTTCGATGGCTCCTCCCGAATATCCGCTCATTCGTGCACAAGGTGTATTGTTGAGGCCATAGGTATTATTTCTGTCCCAAACCTGCTGCCCTGTTACTGAAATAGTTGTCCAACCACCCCATGATACATCGAAATTTTCAAATTCGATAATGGGTGAATAAGAAGTTGTTGCATTTGCGGTAGGTGCCGTACCGTTGGTTTTATAATCAATGTAAACGCCACTGTTTGTATAAGAATAGATCGAGAAATAATAAGTCGTTTCGGGATTAAGGTTGCCGAAAGAAGCTTCTTCAACTCCAAAAGCAACATTCAATGCTCCTGAACCGTCCGAAAGGTTCGTATCATCCGGTATGGGTGTTCCGTCAACCGGAATGGGCAATGAAGCATCGGTTCCTGCAAAGATCAGGTAATTTTCGGGTAGCTGGGTGCCAATGGCATCTGTCCATGAAAGGTTTATAGAAGAGTTTACTGCTACCGCTTCAAAAGCAGTAGGATAGTTTGTTGGCTCCGGTGCCAGTATGGTTTGAGCGTTGGCCGTGGGTGCCGTACCGTCCGTTTTAAAATCTACGTTCGAACCGCTATTTGTATACGAATAAATAGAGAAATAGTAAATGGTTGCCGCTTCGAGCCCTGAAAAAGAATATTGTTCCATTCCGAATGGTACATTCATGGCACCAGAACCATCGGAAAAATCGGTATCGTTGAGAACCGGTATGCCGTCAGCGGGTACAGGAAGGGTTTCGTCCGTTCCGGCAAAAATAATGTAGGAATCGGGTAATTGGGTTCCGGTGGCATCTGTCCAGTTCAGTGTTATGAAAGAAGTTCCTGCTGTTGCTTCAAAGTCAGTAGGATAATTTGACGGTTCCGGATCAACAATAATATCACCCTCTCCGGTAATGAGGATATTGTCGACCTCCCACACGGTGGCTTCTCCGCTGGCTGTTCCTGTTGACATATAGTGAAAGGCAATATATACCGACTGCCCGCTGAAGCTGGAAATGTCCACATCTCCGGATGGTGTCCAGACATAGGTGCCTGCTGATAAAGTTGCTGGTAATACAGTCCAGTTGGCTAAGTAAGGATCTCCGCTTCCTGTATAATCCTCTGAAATTTTTATTTCAAGCCCTTCAATGGCATCGTCAAAATTCTTGGCTGTTTCAAATGTCAATATTTCGGTATCGTATTCATCTAAATTCAGGGCTGGGGAAATCAGCCAGTCATCGCTTGCTTCATCCGCTCCATATCCATTGACCGTAGCGTACTTATTTCCGCTATATTCGCCATTCATCCAGTTATGATCGCTTGCCACGCTATATTGCCACCATGTGCCCAGCGTACCGTCTTCAAAGTTTTCACTGTTGATGGTGTTAATATTCGCCGTGGTGGTTTGGGCTGTTGGAGCAGTTCCATTAGTCTTGTAATCAATATTGCTTCCGCTGTTGGCATAGGGATAGATTATGAAATAATAGGTAGTGTTTCCTTCCAGGTTGGAAAAGCTGCCTTCTTCAACGCCGAAGGCAACATTGAGTGCACCGGTTCCGTCGGACAGGTCGGGATCATCGGCAATCGGAGTTCCATCGACAGGTACGCTGAATGAAGGATTGGTTCCGGCCAGGATAATATAACCATCCGGCAGGTCGGGCCCCTGTGAATCGGTCCAGCCCAGGTTGGCAGATAAACCGGTTGCGGTTGCTGAAAAACCGGTTGGATAGTTTGTTGGTTCAGGGTTGATCGTAAAATCTCCCGAAAGTGAAAAATCATCATAAAATACCGAACCTCCCCCAATATTGTCCTGTTTGTAAACCCTCACTTCGAAACGGAATCCGTCGGCATTTTCGGGTGCGGTCAGAACCACATCGAAATGCTGCCAATCGGGGTTGTCGGTTGAATAGGTCGAGGGCCTGAGTATATCTGCATTCTCGGCAAGTGTGGTGGTGCCAGCCATCCAGAATGACCAAATTCTTGTCCTCGCCTCAGGGTCGTTATCCAGGAACCAATAACTAATGGTATAATCGGCACCTCCCTGTACCCCGGTGATCATCTGTTGAAAATCCATGGTACCATCTGCCGAGGTATGTCGTGCTGAATAACTCCCGCCATGTATATTTGTGGATTCCTGTGTAATATTTTCATAAACGGTCCACCCGTCGGGGACGCCACCGGTCCACGATTCCAAATCACCGTTAACAACCAGGTTCTGACCCATAACATTGAGCAAACCACTGATAAAAATGGCTATCGAAAAAATAAAGGCATTTTTCATAAGTGAAGAATTTTTAATAAACCAAAACAGTCAATAAATTAAGTTTTTTCGCATTCGATAGAATGATCCAAAACAGCAGGTAAAATTACAAGTTTAAAGGAGGTAAGCAATAATTTTTTTTTAACAAAAACAATGAATTTAGTAGTCTTTTTCAAGTTTTGATAATTTGAAATTACCCCCTTCCAAATGAGCTTCTGCTTTGTACATATTCCAAATATAAGTCGTATATTTCACTGCATTTTCAGGGATTTCAAATATTAACAATCCATTAATAAATAGCCTATCATCCATTCTCCAATCCCGGTTGTACCAGTTCAACGGAAGGCGCTCATAACGCAGGAGATTATCATCCTTATCCATCACTGCAAAAACGATCCACGCTGTAATATGCTTTTTTGATGATTTAAACCAGAGGCCATAGGTTGCATATATTGTTGATCCCGTCAATGAATCAAGACTTCCGTCGGAAATGCCCAGGAACTCATCATTTGAAGGGCCAATGGGTGTGATTACAGATTGTTCGGCCGGATTCTTTTTCAGTTTGTGCTTTCTTTCCACAAGGTACAAACCGGAATGATTATCGGAATCGATGGAATCATAATGTTGTTGCCACGCAGGATTTTTTTCAGGATAAATGATCTGGAAATCGGCATCATGGCCTGGATGTGCGCTCCATTGTACAACACCCAGTTCGGTTTGATTATGGTAATTTAGCCATGCCCACCTCAATTCCCGGCCGCTGTATCCCTGCATGGTAGGAGGGGGCTGCCCGGGGATCGCCGTCTCTTTAACCTTTTGCAGAAACCTGTACGGAATGGTTTCCTTTTCGATGATGACATCATAAAAATTCATGGAACTTATGAATTGAACGGGAAGTAATATCAAGGGTAAAA
>JAFGBL010000157.1 GCA_016933115.1 Bacteroidales bacterium
CTATTGGACAACTTTTGTGACCAAGCAGGCCATATCTCACGGTGTGATCCCTTTCTGGTGGGATACCGGCGGCGCTTTGGACCGAACCAATCTAACAGTAAAAGACCAGCGTACAATTGATGCCCTCATTGAAGGGACCAAGTAATACCTGAAAAAAATCATTTCCTTCCCGCACCCCTCAGATTCCCTTTTGGGGGGATCGAGTGGTGCGGGTTGGTAAATGGGAATGATTGTGAGTTTTTAAATTGGATAAAAAGATAAATTACTATAGTTACTGAGAATGAGTTTGAAAAATACATTTTTTTTAGTTTGCTTCCTTTGTGGTATAAGTGTTTTTGGGGGGGGAATATGTAATCAGTTACGGGCACAGCAGGTTGCCCAATTACAGAGCCCGGATAAGTCCATTACACTTAATGTGTTCATATCAGCTTCAGGTGAAATTCAATACGGGGTACAAAAAGCCGGCGTTAGTGTCATTCAGCCTTCAGCTCTGGGAGTGACAATGAAGAGCCATGATTTTACCCAAGGCCTTAAACTTGTGACGGTATCGAAACCGGAGCGGATAGCCGATCGCTACCGAACTAAGAATGCCAAAAAAAGCAATATTCTTTACCTGGCCAATCAATTGGTAATGTCTTTTACGAATGAAGAAGAGAAGGAAATGGATGTCATTTTCCGTTTATCCGACGACGGGCTCGCGTTCCGGTATTCGTTTTCTTGGGTTGATAACAATGAAACGATTATCGAAGAGCATTCGTCATTTACATTTGACAAAGCAACCAAGGCATGGCTGCAACCCATGGCTGAGGCAAAAACCGGATTCGAACATTGTCAACCGTCTTATGAAGAACATTATTTGCAGGACATTCCGGTTGGTACGGTGTCGCCGTTAAAGTCGGGTTGGGTTTACCCTGCTTTGTTTAAAACAAAAGATACCTGGGTGTTGATCACTGAAGCTGCCCTTGAAGGCACCTATTGCGGCACAAGGTTGGTCAATGAACCTGCTTCGCCGGATTATTCAATCGGGTTTGCCGATCCGAGGGAAGTGTTTACAGGAGGCGGCTATTTGCCCGAAAACAATAAGCCTTGGCTTACACCTTGGCGCGTTGTTACAATTGGTAGTTTGAAAACAATTGTGGAATCAACCTTGGGTACCGATTTGGCTCCCCAAGCTATTGATATGACCCAGTCATTTATTAAGCCCGGCAAAGCATCGTGGAGCTGGATCAACAGTAAGGACGATATGATTGTTTATGACGAGCAAAAAAAGTATATTGACTTTGCTGCAGAAATGAACTGGCAATATTGCCTCATTGACGCAAACTGGGATACTCAGATTGGATACGACAAGATAGCCGAACTTTCGACGTATGCAAAACAAAAAAATGTCGGATTGATCTTGTGGTATAACTCAGCTGGTGATTGGAACACAATTACATATCATCCTAAAGATGTGTTGCTGACCAAAGAAGGTCGTGAAAAAGAATTCAGTCGGTTGCAGGCAATGGGCATTAAGGGTATAAAGATTGATTTCTTCGGTGGCGATGGTCGGAGCATGATTCAGTATTACATTGATATTTTGAATGATGCGGCTAAATATAAGCTGCTTGTAAACTTTCATGGCGCTACATTGCCAAGAGGCTGGCAAAAAACATATCCTAATCTGGTGACCGCCGAAGCCATTTACGGAATGGAGATGGTAACATTTGATCAGGGTGCAGCCGATAAGCAAGCCAACCATTGCGCGATGCTGCCGTTTACAAGAAACGCGTTCGACCCGATGGATTTTACACCCATGAACCTTACCGGGCTTACCTATTCCAATTGTATCCGGAAAACCACGCCTGCCTTTGAACTGGCCCTTTCGGTATTATTCTTATCCGGGATACAGCATTATGCCCAGTCACCGGAAGGAATGGCGAAAGTCCCCGAAGATGTGAAAGATTTTCTAATAACGCTTCCGGATTATTGGGACGATGTCAAATTTCTGGATGGTTTTCCGGGGAAATACGCTGTCATCGCCCGACGAAGCGGCAACCGCTGGTATATCGCGGGCATTAATGGCGAAAAAAATGAAAAGAAAATAAATCTTGACCTGGCAGCATTTAATAAAAATAAGGCTACAATTTTTACCGAAGGTACAAACGGGGAGCTGTTCTCGAAAACAGGGTTAAATGTTTTAAAAGAGAAGGACTATAGTCTTGTTATGAAAGGGAATGGAGGATTTGTAGTCGTATTAGACTAAATATCCGGGCTGATTGTAATATAACTATAGCCGTGGAAATAAGACACACCACTGCCAGTTTGGTTTTAAAATGATAAATAATGACATAAATACCCTGAAATGGAAAACTTTAATGAAGGCAGTTATAACAATAATACTTTTAAGCATCGGGATTAATTTTGCATTTGCTGCAAATCCACTGCCAGATGAAGGTTGGAAATAGTTCAACAACGCGAAAGATGATACTTGAAAGATAAACCAACTAATGTAATATAATAAACAAACGATTATGAAGATCAAAGAGCTAACAATTTTTGCACTCGTCCTCATTCTGACAACATGGAACGTTATCGGCCAAAGAACCTATAAAAACCCGGTTATCCCCGGATTTCATCCCGATCCAAGTATTTGCAAATCAGGCGATAATTTTTATTTGGTAACCAGTAGCTTTGAGTACTTTCCGGGAGTGCCAATTTTTCGCAGTAAGGATCTTGTAAATTGGGAAAAAATAGGACACTGCTTAACACGTCCGTCGCAATTGAACCTTGACAAATGCCGCGCTTCAGGTGGCATTTATGCGCCTACGATCCGTTATCATGACGGTACGTTTTACATGATTACAACAAACGTTTCGGGCAAAGGCAACTTTATTGTTCATACAAAAGATCCGGCTGGCGAATGGTCTGATCCTGTTTGGCTAAAGCAGGGAGGGATCGATCCATCGCTCTATTTTGAGGATAATAAGTGTTACCTGACAAGCAATCCGGCCAATTGTATCTACTTGTCCGAAATTAACCCATTGACGGGTGAACAACTTTCAGAGAGCAAAGCAATCTGGAATGGGACAGGGGGTCGTTATCCTGAAGCCCCGCACATCTATAAAAAGGATGGGTGGTACTATTTGTTGATTTCAGAAGGAGGGACCGAGTATGCC
>JAFGBL010000158.1 GCA_016933115.1 Bacteroidales bacterium
CGAATCATTATGAAAATAAAAGTATTAGCCGCAGGCTTATTGATATTACTTTCAGGATTTCTGACATCCTGTTCGAATGACAAAAAATTGGATCGTCCGGCGCTGGTTTCATTTATGGAACAATACCTGGATGCCCTTGTGAAACACGATCCTTCGTTGGTTCCTCTTGCACCCGATGTTAAACTGGTTGAAAATACCAAAGTGACCCCTATTGGGAAAGGGCTTTGGGAAACTGCTACCGGCGGACCCACTGAGTTTAAAATTTTTGTTGCCGACCCCGTGGAAGGGCAGATAGGTTTTATGGGTGTTATTGAAGAAACCAATAAACCTACAATAATCAGTGCCAGGTTAAAAGTCGTTGATGGAAAAATAACCGAAATCGACCACCTTGTTGTACCTTCCTATGGCAAGTCTCTGAATCCAAACATGTCACAGGTAAGACCTGGGTTAATAGAACCCATTGATCCCTCAGAAAAGGTTTCACGGGAAGAGATGATCAGAATAGCCAATTCTTATTACGAAGCAATTGTGCAGGACAATGGAGATTTATGCCCTTTTGCCGATGAATCGCAGAGAAGGGAAAACGGAGGAATTACCGCCAACGACCAAACCCAGACTCCCGAAGAAGTTGCAGCCGATGATTTTTCTGAATTCAGAAAAATGAAATGCGCTGAGCAATTAAGTACAGGCGTTATGAGCTACATTACTGATATTAACCGTCGCCGTTTTATAGCTGTTGATGAGGAAATGGGGCTGGTATTTGTTTACTCAATGTTTGTTCATGATGGAGAACCCAAGGTTATGAAAATTATCGGAGTGCCTGGTGTTACTGAAAGAGCCAACAATTACGGCCCATTCGATTTACCGGCAACACATATTTTTAAAATCAGGGGTGGGAAAATGTACGAAATTGAAGCTATCGGTTACATAGCTGAACATGGTATTAAAAACGGGTGGGAGATATAAAAATATTTCGAATGCCCTAAGAGTGTTCAATTATCACTTTGTTTCTAAAACCAGCAATCCCCACAAATCCAGGAAGGGTATCGATACATAAATCCCTTTATCGCTTTTTATTGATTTTAAGAGAACCGGTTCATTTTCCGGTGAATAAAATCTGACATCTTTCTCGCTTAATCCCGATAAAAGGTCATTGCTCAAAAAAACCATAAAATCAGTTTTGCGATTCATTTTATCTTTTTCCGCATCATAATCCTGATTTAATAAATGAACAACAAGTCCGGTGATCTCTCCATCTTCCTCTTTAATCCGTGGAAGCGCCCACACTTTTTCGGCATTTGTTACTTTTAATAAATTTGGTATTTTCTGAAGAACTTCTTCTTCCCCTATCCAGGAAAAAACCGGATGATTTTCTGCAAATTTATCAATCAATACTTTTTCATTTTCTGAAAGATTTGTTTTTTCAGAAAGAATCAGATATTTAAAACGGTTGAGTGACTCCAAAGTCAAATCACGCTTTAACCATGTATCGCCTGAAGCAACTAATCCAATCGGAACATTTGTCTCGTTCAGTTTCTTAACAATCGATTTTATTTCCCGGTCGTTTTTCCGACAGACCTCATTTTCATATAAAATACCAACCTGTTCATACGGCTCATAGCCATCAAATAATTGAGGATTTTGATTTATAAACGAACATAAAGGCTCATAAATTTCAATGGGAATCTGGTACCACTGTGTCCCGGTTTTCTCCGAAAATCCCCATTTGTTGTATGAATACATAAAATATTGCCCGAACGCGTATGCAGTGGCAATCCATCGCTGAACGCGCACCGGCGCCCCTTTTTGGTTTATATAAATCCAGTCTTCCCCCGTTCCTGTGCTGAAAACAGGCTTTCCCAAAGCATTTCCAAGCAAATAAACAAATGGCGGATTTAAGTCTTCAACATCGAAATGTGAAACCTCGTTTGAAAAATAATCGGCATAATGCGAGGTTGCCAATTGTGTGGGAGCCAGGTTCCACGAATTTACGCCAACCGGGATAAAAGTCCCTGCTTCCTTTGCTGCAACCAATCCCAATTCTTTAACAAATTCAGCAGCTTCATATAACTGGTACTTCATAAATTCTTCCCTCAGGGGGATTTTATTCTCAGTAACTGCCTGCAAATATTTTTCTTTTGTAATGTATCCCAGATTTTTAATCATTTCAGAATAATTAAAATCAGCTATATTTTTTATACCCATTTCAGATAATTCCTTGGTACTGAAATTTTCCTTCAGCCAAGCGTTAAATCCTTTCATACAATAATCGCAAAAACAACCTCCTGCATGACTTGCAGCTGCGGCTGTCCCCATATGGTCGTCGAGGTGTAGCATATTTGCCCCGTTACGGATTCCTCCCAATGCCCTTTTAATTAAAAGCTCCCTGTACAGCGGGTTGTTGGTGCACCCCCACCATGGTTTAACACCATTATATTCCGAATCGAGCCATCCGGGTACAATTGGCTTCCCTTCAATATCGACACAAACAGCGGTCTGATATTCGGGATTCCTGTACAAAAATCTTTCGGTGGCTGTAAGCATCCACACATTGCTTGCAAGAAACTCCACCTCTAAATTTTTATATCCCGAAAGTTTTTCCTTCATCCTTTTATCGTCAAAATTTACATGGATAGGATCGGCACCCCAGGCGACAATTTTGGGTTTGATTGGAAGAAAGGCC